>DPCD01000083.1:4334-5595 GCA_003516765.1 Clostridiales bacterium
CATGCGCGCCGGAGCATCGCTCCGGCGCGCATGGGCTATGTCACCATTTGGGAAAAGCGGAACATCTGCACCAAATTTGAACCGTGAATGCACCGGAAAAGTTACAAAATTCTGGGCTTTCATTGAAATGGTTTTCTTTGCTTGTTTTTTGAGACAGAACGTGGTATATTCAAGACTAAGATAGAGATTTTTGCGGCGCGCTCTTTGCAAACGGGAAAGAGTGGGTCGGCTGTTTGCGTGATGGAAGCGCGGGCAGCGTCGAGAAAAATCCATAGGAAGGAGCCTGGTGCATGGCAAAACAACCGAACAGCGTTTCGTCCGGCGGCGAGAGCTTTATGGTCAAGCTCGCGACGTTTATCGTGGACAAACGCAATCTGTTTTTCCTGATTACCATTATTCTGGTCATTTTCTCCATGTTCTCCCGCGGCTGGGTCGAGGTGGAGAATGACCTGACGTTCTATCTGCCGGAGGACTCCGAGACAAAGAAAGCGCTGAACGTCATGGAAGGGGAGTTTACCACCTACGGCACGGCAGAGGTCATGGTGGCAAATATCTCCTATGCCGACGCGGAAAGCATGCTGGACGATCTCAAGGAAATCCGTGGCGTGCAGTCGATCAGCTTCGATGATACGACGGACCACTACAATAACGCCTCGGCGCTGTTCAGCATCACCTTTGACTACGACGAGACGGACGATGCGTGCCTGGAATCGCTGGACAAGGTGAAGGAGTACTTATCCGGGCAGGACGTCTACGTCAAGACAGATCTCGGAAACGCGCAGGCGGAGACCATCGAGCGCGAGATCAATATGATCATGGTCTATGTCGCGGTGGTCATTGTCGCAGTGCTGCTGTTTACCTCCGAGACCTTCGGTGAGGTGCCGGTCCTGATTCTGACGTTCGGCGTAGGTCTGATTGTCAACCAGGGCACCAACTACCTGCTCGGCAAGATTTCATTCGTGTCAAACTCCGTCACAAGTATCTTGCAGCTGGGTCTTTCCATCGACTACGCGATCATCTTCTGCAACCGCTTTAAAGAAGAACATAAGACGCTTCCCATCCGCGAGGCGGTCATTCTGGCGCTCAGCAAGGCGATTCCGGAGATTGGCGCGAGCAGTCTTACCACCATCGGCGGTCTGGTCGCGATGCTGTTCATGCAGTTCAAGCTCGGTCCCGATATGGCAATCTGCCTGATCAAATCGATCGGATTTGCACTTTTGTCGGCGTTCGTCGTGATGCCGGGGCTTCTGATGCTCTTCGG
>DPCD01000129.1 GCA_003516765.1 Clostridiales bacterium
TCCTGCTCCATCCAGTCCATGGTGGCAGTTCCGTCGTGGGTCTCGCCGAGTCTGTAATTGACACCGGTGTAGAACAAGATACGCTCGGTTGTCGTCGTCTTGCCTGCATCGATGTGAGCCATGATGCCAATATTTCTCGTATTCTCA
The DNA here is from genome assembly GCA_003516765.1 of Clostridiales bacterium. GTDB lineage: Bacteria > Bacillota > Clostridia > Oscillospirales > Oscillospiraceae > CAG-170. The sequence continues at coordinate 148 of DPCD01000129.1, forward strand.
AGTGAATATTGTCTTGGCATGCTGTACTCCTTTTTTGATTACCAACGGAAGTGAGAGAATGCCTTGTTGGCTTCCGCCATCTTGTGGGTGTCTTCGCGCTTCTTCACGGCGGCACCGGTGTTGTTGCAGGCATCCATGATTTCGCCGGCAAGGCGCTCTCTCATGGTCTTCTCACTTCTCGCGCGACTATAGTTAGTCAGCCAACGCAGACCCAGGGTCTGACGTCTTTCAGGCCGGACCTCGATCGGGACCTGATAGTTGGCGCCGCCAACGCGGCGGGTCTTGACTTCGACAGCGGGCATGATGTTTTCCATCGCCTGCTGGAAAGCCTCCAGACCGGACTTACCAGTCTTCTCTTCTACGATCTGGAATGCACCATAAACGACCTTCTGGGCAACGCCCTTCTTGCCGTCGAGCATAATGCTGTTGACGAGCTTCGTCACCAGAATCGAACCGTAGATCGGATCCGGAAGAATCTCTCTCTTGGGAACATTACCTCTTCTGGGCACTTTACTTCCCTCCTTCATATAATGATTTCATAGGTACTTCGCAGGGCTTGTCCCTGCGTTTGTGCCTGCCAAGAGGTTCTTACTATAATAAATATATATAAAAAACGCTTGGCAAGGCTGTTTTCCTTGCTTAAGGCAGGAATTGCTTTGATGGTTGGCGAAGAAGCTTACTTCTTCTTGCCGGCCTTCGGACGCTTTGCGCCGTACTTGGAGCGAGCCTGCATACGACCCTGCACACCCTGGGTGTCGAGCGTACCGCGGATGATGTGGTAACGCACACCGGGAAGGTCCTTGACACGACCGCCACGGATCAGAACGACGGAGTGCTCCTGCAGGTTGTGACCGACACCGGGGATGTAAGCGGAGACCTCGTAGCCATTCGTCAGACGCACACGGGCGATCTTACGAAGTGCGGAGTTCGGCTTCTTCGGGGTGGTGGTACGGACTGCGGTGCAGACACCTCTCTTCTGCGGCGAAGACAGATCGGTGGCGCGGTTCTTCAGAGTGTTGATACCCTTCTGCAGAGCCGGAGCCGTGGACTTGTAGGTGGACTGCTCTCTTCCCTTTCTAACCAGCTGATTAAAAGTAGGCATAGTGTTCCTCCTTTCTCAAAATGTTGCTGTTTCCAGCGATGTTATAGTATCCCGGAAATATCCTAAAATATTCCGTTGGGACCAAAAATAATAGCGCTCAGCGGACAAATGCCGCGCACGCAGCGCCGACCGAAATTGCGCAGGCGCGCCCGAGCTCCTTCATGGACGCAGTGCGCGTTGTCGGAACACCCGCTTCGAGGCACGCTCCTTCCAAAGGCTCAATCAGCGCCGGGTCCGCATCGTCCGCCAGAATCACTTCCAGCGCGCGCCCCTCTCGAAGCGCCTTTTTCACCTGCTTGATGCCCACGACTCTGCTTTGCTCCATGTGTTCTTCCATCGCCGGGCACCCCCATGTGTTTGCGCGGCAAGACTCTCGCGGTCATACCCACGCAAGGATGAATTATAGCAGAATAAACGAATTTCGTCAACAAGATTTGTGCCTTCCAGAAAGAAAATTTTCAATTTTTTCTGCATTTGCAACGCTTTTCCCGCAATTGGCACAATGCCCAAAAACCATCCGCGCACCATTGTCCGCTCCATACGGATTTTTCCATCCATGCCGCCCAGCCAAATCTGCCCTTACTCGTCCCCTGCCCAGCAGCCCCCGTTTCCAAAAGCCTCGCAGAGTTTCGCGTCCGCAGACGCGAAATAAAATTTAAATCATGTTATCCGGCGGCTTCGCCGACCGGAAACATACAACTCAGCCCGCTAGTGTGAGCTTTTTGCGCAGCGCGCAAAAAGCTTGCGCGCAGTCGGGCTGCAATCCCCTCCACGAAACAACGAGCGCCCGTGGGCGCTCGTTGTTTCGTGGTTTTTACATCTTTTCGTCGTCAATCATTTCTTCCGTGACGATCGACTCCGGCGTGATGCCGGGCTCGAAGTCGCGGTATGCCTGCAGACCTGCACCGGCAGGAATCAGCTTGCCGATGATGACGTTCTCCTTCAGACCGACCAGATGGTCTACCTTGCCCTTGATGGCGGCGTCGGTCAGAACCTTCGTCGTCTCCTGGAAGGAAGCTGCGGAGAGCCAGGACTCGGTCGCCAGCGAAGCCTTCGTGATGCCCATGAGAATCAGGCTGTCGGTGGCAAGCTTGAGATCCGTCTCGCCCGCGTCGATGCGCGCCTGAACCTCGGCATTGGCGTCTTCAAACTCGTAGATGTCGATGACCGTACCGCTCAGAAGCTTCGTGTCGCCCGGTTCTTCCACGCGCACCTTGCGCATCATCTGGCGGATGATGACCTCGATGTGCTTTTCGTTGATGTCGACGCCCTGCTGACGGTAAACCGCCAGAACACCCTGCGTCAGATAATCCTGCACAGCCTCGACGCCCGAGATGCGCAGCACGTCGTGCGGGTTCAGCGCGCCGTCGGTGATGGGATCGCCCTTCTTCACGCGCTTGCCGTGCTCGACCTTCAGACCCACGGAATACGGGACCTGATACTGCTTGACCTCGCCGTCGTCGGCAGTAATGGTGATGTTTCGAAGCGCGGTCTTGTGGGAATCGTCCACATCTGCCACGCCGTCGATTTCCGAAATCTGCGCCATCTTCTTCGGCTTTCTTGCCTCAAAGAGTTCTTCGACTCGGGGAAGACCCTGCGTGATATCGTCGCCCGCGACGCCGCCGGTGTGGAACGTACGCATCGTCAGCTGCGTGCCGGGTTCGCCGATGGACTGCGCGGCAATGATGCCGACCGCTTCGCCGGGGTTCACCAGCTCGGAGGTCGCCAGGTTCATGCCGTAGCACTTCGCGCACACGCCGCTTCTTGCCTTGCAGCCGAGCACCGAGCGGACATAGACCTTGTCGATGCCATGCGCCAGGAACTTCTTTGCGTCGTCCTCGCGGAGCATGACGTCCTTCGAGTGCAGAAGCTCACCCGTCTGCGGGTCGACAATGTCGTGCACCGGGTACCGGCCGCGGATGCGGTTTGCAAAGGAGTCGATCAGCTGACCCTTTTCATAGTAATCGCCCTTCCAGCTGCCGTTCGTCGAACCGCAGTCGAATTCGCGGATGATCACATCCTGGCACACATCGACCATGCGGCGCGTCAGATAACCGGAGTCCGCAGTACGAAGCGCGGTATCGGTCATACCCTTTCGAGCGCCTCGGGAGGAGATGAAGTATTCCAGAGCCGACAGACCTTCACGGAAGTTTGCCTTGATGGGGAT
>DPCD01000144.1:0-26025 GCA_003516765.1 Clostridiales bacterium
TAAGAAGCGTGGGGTCGAAAAATAGACAGTCTGGTGGTCTCCACCAGATTCTCTCTGGCGCCTGCCGCCACGGCAAAAAGTAAAAAAACAACTTTGTATTTAAAAATTTTAGGAGAAATCAAAACTATGTGGTTCTGGCTTGCAATCATTGCCCTCCTCTGCTGGAGCGGCTCGGATCTTTTTTCGAAAATCGGCTGCCGCGATGCATCCGACAAAAACGCACACCTGAAAATGGTCGTCGCCGTCGGCGTCGTGATGGGTCTGCACGCAGCGTATGAAATTTTCATCGGCGGCACGGTCGTGACGTGGAACGTGATCTGGACGTATCTGCCGGTGTCGCTGCTTTACATCTCGTCGATGACGCTCGGCTACGTGGGTCTTCGCTACATCGAGCTTTCCATCTCGTCTCCGATCTGCAATTCCTCGGGCGCGCTGGTGGCAGTTCTGTGCCTCATTACGGGAACGCTCGACGAATCCATTCAGGGCGCAATGCGCTGGGCGGTCATCGGCGCGGTGGCGCTGGTGTGCATCGGTGTAATCGGTCTGGGTGTTGTCGAGTCGCGCGAGGACGACGAGCTGCGCCGCGCACGGCAGGAGGCGTCCAACTACCGCTATGCAAAATCCTGGCTTGCCCTCTGCCTGCCGATTGCATACTGCCTGCTCGACGCGGCAGGGACGTTCGCGGACTCTCTGGTTCTTGAAACGCTCGACGAGGACGCGGCGAACGCGGCGTATGAGCTGACGTTCCTGTTTGCGGCAGTGTGCTGCTTTGTCTATGTGAAATTCGTCAAGAAGGACAAATTCATCCCCAAAATGGAAGCGCCCAAATATATTGGCGCCGCCTTCGAGACTGCCGGTCAGTTCGCGTATATTTACGCCATCGGCGATCAGGCGCACGTCGCCTTAGCCGCGCCGATCATCTCGGCGTACTGCGTGGCGTCCGTCCTCTGGAGCCGGATTTTCCTGAAGGAAAAGCTCTCGTGGAAGCATTACGCCATGATTGCGCTGGTCGTCGCAGGCATCGTTCTGCTCGGCGTGTTCGATATCTGACATCGGCGCTGAAACATCCACTGTGACGGGAGGAGCAATCGATGGAACGTTATGTTGTCACGCCGCATGAGGGAATCGGCTCGTTGAAGCTCGGCATGTCCCCCGAGGAAATTCTTGCCGCAGTTCAAAATGACGTTGCCGATTTGAAGATTTTTTCCAAACGTGGCATTCAGATTTCGCAGGAGCGGGAACGCGACCCCAATTTTCAGACGCTTCGATACATGGAGGACATCTACTTTTCCATGGTTCGTTATCAAAACGGGAAGGCAATCGAAATTTCAGTGGATCGGGAGCTGCGCGATGAGGTAAAGGTTTCTCTCTATGATCTGGACGTGTTCCATACGCCGGCGGAGGATGTTATCCGGTTTATGAAGCAGTTCGGTCCCTGCATCCATGACGAGCCGGACGAGCAGCTCAGCACCGAGTATGAATTCCCCGCGCTCGGTATCCGCTTCTGGCGCGAGCGGGCGTTCCACGAAAAGCTGCTCCAGGACCGTGCGTATGTGGAGGCAATGCAGCTGGTTCTCGAAGAGGAGAAGCGGTATTTGTATTTTGACATTGTCACCGTCAGACCGTAGCCCTTGTTTTTCGATGGTTTTCGCCGGAAAGCGGCAGCTTTATGCAAAACAGACAAACCGCCGGAACACCCCGGCGGTTTTTTCATGCAGCATTGCTTCTTTACATTATCACGTTAGTATGGTAAAGTATCACCATGATAAATAACTACTACACCAAACCAATCAGGAGGAACAAACTATGAAAAAGATCATCGCTCTGCTGCTGGCATGCATGATGCTCATCGCCTGTACCGCATGCGCCGCCAAGACCGAAACCGCAGCCCCCGCACAGGAAACCACCGCCGCCGAGACCGCCGCTCCCGCTGAAGAGCAGGCGCCCGCAGCAGAAGAAACCGAAGCCGCTTCCGAAGAAGCCGCCCAGACTGCCGCTGACAGCGACGTCGCCTACGTCCAGGCGAACGGCAAGCTGGTCGTCGGCATCACCGACTTCGCTCCGATGGACTATCAGGACGAAAACGGCGAATGGATCGGCTTTGACGCCGACATGGCAAAGGCATTTGCAAAGAGCCTCGGCGTGGAAGCAGAATTCGTCGAGATCGACTGGGACAACAAGATCATGGAGCTCGGCGCCAAGACCATTGACTGCGTCTGGAACGGCATGACCCTCACCGACGAAGTGACCAGCGCTATGTCCTGCTCGAACGCATACTGCAATAACTCCCAGGTCGTCGTCGTTCCTGCCGACAAGGCAGCGGACTTCCAGAGTGTCGACGCTTGCAGCGCCCTCAACTTCGCAGTCGAATCCGGCTCCGCCGGCAAGGCTGAGGTCGAAAAGCTGGGCTACAGCTTCACCGAGGTCAAGGATCAGGCAACGGCTCTGATGGAAGTTGCCGCAGGCACCGCGGACGCAGCTGTCATCGACTCCCTGATGGCAGGCGCGATGGTCGGCGAAGGCACCGGCTACGACAGCCTCACCTACACCGTCAGCCTCAACGCAGAAGAGGGCGAGCAGTACGGCGTCGGCTTCCGCCAGGGCTCCGATCTGGCGCAGGCGCTCAACGACTTCTTCGCAGCGTCCTACGCAGACGGCTCCATGGTCGAGTGTGCCGAGACCTACGGCATTCAGGCAGCGCTGATTGCGCAGTAATTGTTAAAATACCCCCGCATTTTACCATCCATTCGGTGATTCTCCAATTCCCCGGCACAGCGCATGTGCCGGGGAACCACCGCGCTCTGGCGCATGATTTGGCGAAGGGCGGACCGCCCGAACGATAGAATGATTTTAAGGTAGGATTTTCCCATGACGACGTTTTCTGAGCAGTTCCCCATCGTCTTTCAGGCATTGAACGTTGGCTTTGTGCAGACGCTCAAGCTGTTTTTCATCACGCTCATCGGCGCAATTCCGCTGGGTCTGATTATCTCCTTCGGCTCCATGAGCGCGTGGCGCCCGTTCCGGGTGTTCCGCTCGGTGAAGTGGCTTTCCGAATTCAAACCCGTGCGCGCCATCACGCGGCTTGTCATCTGGGTCGTGCGCGGCACGCCGCTGATGCTTCAGCTGCTGGTCATCTACTATTTCCCCGGTCTGGTCTGGAAGAACAACATCTGGGGCAGCGGCGAGGCAGGACGTTTTGTTGCCTCGAGCGTGGCATTCGTGTTTAACTACGCCTGCTACTTCTCGGAAATTTACCGCGGTGGCATTCAGGGCGTCCCCAAGGGGCAGCAAGAAGCAGGTCAGGTGCTCGGCATGACAAAAAGTCAGATCTTCTTCCAGGTGACGCTTTTGCAGATGGTCAAGAAGATCGTCCCGCCGATGTCCAACGAAATTATTACCCTCGTCAAGGACACTTCTCTTTCGCGCATCATTGCGCTGCAGGAGGTTATCTGGGCAGGACAGGCGTTCATGAAGGGCTCGCAGGGCATCTCGGGCGCGATCTGGCCGCTGTTCTTCACCGGCGTTTACTATCTGGTCTTCTCCGGCATTCTCACGCTGCTGCTCGGCTGGGCAGAGCGCAAGCTCGACTATTTCAAGGCGTAAGGAGGCGCAACATGGCTGTATTGGAAGTGCAGGGCATCTGCAAAACGTTTGACAAAAACACCGTCGTGCTGCGCGGCATCGACTTTTCGCTGGAAAAGGGCGAGTCCGTCGCCATCATCGGCTCGTCCGGAAGCGGCAAAACGACACTTCTGCGCTGCCTCAATTTCCTGACGACGCCCGACGAGGGAAAAATTTTAGTAAACGGCGAGACGCTTTTCGACGCGGCAGACCCCGCAACGCAAAAAGAGAGCGAAATCCGCCGCAAGCGGCTGCATTTCGGTCTGGTGTTCCAGAACTTCAACCTGTTCCCGCAGTATACGGCGCTGCAGAACGTGATGCTTGCCAGCGAGCTTCTGGCAAAGGAGCAGCCGGACTACCGCACACACAAGAAGGAAATCCATGCGCAAATTCGGCAGCACGCCGAGAAGCTGCTCACAGACGTGGGTCTGCGCGAAAAGATGGGGCTCTATCCGCACCAGCTTTCCGGCGGGCAGCAGCAGCGGGTCGCGATTGCGCGCGCGCTGGCGTTAAAACCTGACGTTCTCTGCTTCGACGAGCCGACTTCCGCGCTGGACCCCGAGCTCACGGGCGAGGTGCTGCGCGTGATCCGGTCTCTTGCCGAGCAGAAAATGACCATGATCATCGTGACGCATGAGATGGCGTTTGCCAGAGACGTTGCAGACCGGGTCATTTTCATGGACGACGGCGTGATTGTCGAGCAGGGCGCGTCGCACCAGGTCATCGAACATCCCACGCAGGAACGGACGCGCCAGTTCTTGTCCCGGTATGCAGAAAACTGACGCATATTATACATATTTATTTTTCATGCAGCTTTGCAGGTTATTCTGCGAAGCTGCATATTTTATGCATATATTCATGCTTTATCAGGATTATACAAATCATTATGAATGTTCACCGGAGGTTTGTGCAAATTTCCATGCAATTGGCACTTGATATTTATGCAATTGCAGCGTATAATTATGACATCAAAAACAACCACGATTTTTATGGAGGAAGAGAATATGAAAAAGCTCATTGCTCTGATGCTCAGCATCCTGATGGTCTGTTCCCTTGCCGCCTGCGCATCCAAGCAGGACAGCGCAAGCGCTTCGACCGAAACCGCGTCCACCGAAGCCTCCGGCGAGGAGAAGACGCTCACGATGGCAACGAACGTTGCCTTCCCGCCGTATGAGTTCTATGAGAACGAGCAGCCCACCGGCATCGACGTCGACATCGCAACTGCGATCTGCGAAAAGCTCGGCTACAAGCTGGAAATCATGGACATCGAATTCGGCGCGATTCTCGGCGCTGTTTCCAGCGGCAAGGCAGACTTCACAATGGCAGGTCTCACCGTCACCGAAGAGCGCAAGCAGTCGGTCGACTTCTCCTCGAGCTACGCAACCGGCATCCAGTCGATCATTGTCAAGGAGGACTCCCCGATCACGACGGTCGACGATCTCTACGCCGACGGCGCGGATTATCAGATCGGCGTCCAGCAGGACACCACGGGCGATATCCACTGCTCGGATGATTTCGGCGACGATCATGTCCAGCGCTTTAACAAGGGCGCGGACGCCGTGGCAGCGCTCGTCTCCGGCAAGCTGGACTGCGTCGTCATTGACAACGAGCCGGCAAAGTCCTTCGTCGCAGCAAATGAGGGTCTGAAGGTTCTGGACACCGCCTACGCGGTCGAAGATTACGCCGCAGCCTTCGCAAAGGACAGCGAGCTGACGGAGCCGTTTAACAAGGCGCTCGAAGAACTGATTGCCGACGGCACGGTAAAGACCATCGTCGACAAGTACATTTCCGCAAACTGACCATAATACGTTCCGGCGCTGCGGAGGAAGCTGCGGTTTCCTCCGCGCCTGCCTGCAGGAAAGGAGGTCCTGATCTTGGGTGACTGGTACACGAAGGTCAAGGCAGAATTTATCCTCAACTTCGTAGAAGACAACCGGTGGAAATACCTTGTGACCGGTTTGGGAAACACGCTGAAAATCACACTCGCGGCGGTGCTGCTCGGCATTGTCATCGGCACGCTCGTCGCCATCGTCCGGTCCACCTGGGACCAGAACGCGGAGCGCATGCGCCCGGGCGCAGGAAAGTCGCTGCTGCATATCGGCGATATGATCTGTAAAATTTACCTGACCGTCATCCGCGGCACGCCGGTCGTGGTGCAGCTGATGATCATGTTCTACATCATCTTTGCAACGTCCAGAAACGGCGTCGGCGTGGCAATGCTCGCCTTCGGCGTCAACTCCGGCGCGTATGTCGCCGAGCTGATTCGCGGCGGCATCATGGCAATTGACAAGGGGCAGCTGGAAGCCGGTCGGTCTCTGGGCTTTGACTACGTGCAGACGATGCGCTTTATCATCGTGCCGCAAGCGCTCAAAAACGTGCTGCCGGCGCTTGCCAACGAGTTTATCGTGCTGCTGAAGGAAACGTCCGTCGCCGGTTACGTTGCTGTGACGGACCTCACAAAGGGCGGCGATATCATCCGCGGGCGTACCTTCTCGGCGTTCATGCCGCTGATCGTCGTGGCGCTCATCTATCTTGTGATGGTCGTGTTCTTTACCTGGCTGGTCGGGAAATTAGAGAGGAGGCTGCGCAGCAGTGACCACTGACGTTCTGATTCAAGTAACCGAGCTGCAAAAGCACTTCAAGGGCGGAAAGCAGACGCAAGACGATAAAATCCGCGCGCTCGACGGTGTATCCGCGCAGATTCACAGAGGCGAGGTCGTGGTCGTGATCGGTCCTTCCGGCAGCGGCAAGTCGACATTCCTGCGCTGCCTGAATCTTCTTGAGCTTCCCACCGGCGGGCAGATTCTCTTTGACGGCGCAGACATCACCGACAAAAACTGCAACATCAACCTCCACCGCCAGAAGATGGGCATGGTGTTCCAGCATTTTAACCTCTTCCCGCACATGACGATTCTCAAAAACATGACCATCGCGCCGATGCAGCTGCTGCATAAATCGAAAGAGGACGCAGAAAAGACCGCGCTGGAGCTTTTGTCCCGTGTCGGGCTTGCCGACCGCGCGAACGCCTATCCCAGCCAGCTCTCCGGCGGGCAGAAGCAGCGTGTTGCCATCGTCCGCGCGCTGGCAATGCAGCCCGAGGTCATGCTCTTCGACGAGCCGACGAGCGCGCTCGACCCTGAGATGGTCGGCGAGGTGCTGGAGGTCATGAAGGAGCTGGCAAACTCGGGCATGACGATGGTCGTCGTCACGCACGAGATGGGCTTTGCCCGCGAGGTCGCCGACCGCGTACTTTTCATGGCGGACGGCAAGCTGATCGAAGAGGGCACGCCCGAAGAAATTTTCTCGCATCCCAAGAGCCCCCGCCTGCAGGATTTTCTGGCAAAGGTCCTGTAAATTTCCTCTCCATATCAAAAAGCCCGTGATCTTACGATCGTAAGATCACGGGCTTTTGTTATGCGTAAAAACGGGGCGGACAATGCTGCCCGCCCCATAAAAGATATGCTTAGTCGAAAACGACATCCAATGCTTTGCAGACGGCTGCGCAGCGCGGGCACAGATCATGCTCGTCAGCGTCCAGCGAGTGCATCCAGCAGCGCGGGCACTTCTTGCCGGTCGCCTCGGTGACGGCGACGGTCAGTCCGGGGAAGTTGGAGCCTGCGCCCACAACCGCGCCCTCAGGCGCTTTTTCCTCGGTGACGGCGACGTTGGAGACGATGAACAGCTCTGCGAGGTTCATACCGGCGATGGTCTTGACTGCCTCGGCAGCAGCTGCATCAACAGCCGTCAGCGCCACATGCGCCTCGAGAGACTTGCCGATGCGCTTGTCGGCTCTTGCCGCTTCGAGAACGCCGTTCACATCCGAGCGGACCTTGAACGCGGTGTCCCACTTTGCCATCTCCTCGTCGGACAGGGCATAGGCGGTATAGGGCTTCGACATCTGGTTAAACAGCACGTTTCTCGCGTCATCCTCCGCGCGGTGCGGCATCTGCAGCCAGATTTCATCGCAGGTGAACGCGAGAATCGGCGCGAAGACCTTGGTCATGGCGTCGAGAATCATCCACAGCGCACTCTGCGCGGACCGGCGGACTGCGGAGTCCTTGCCGTCGCAGTACAGATGGTCCTTGATGATATCGAGATACAGGCTCGAGAGCGTCACAACGCAGAAATCGTTCACCGCATGGGAAACGGTCAGGAACTCATAGTCCTGATAGGCAGCTTCGCACTTGACGAGCAGTTCGTTGAGCTTTGTGACTGCCCAGCGGTCAAGCTCCGACATTGCCTCGGGCGCGGTCAGATGGTTGGGATCGAAGTCGGTCAGGTTATCGAGGCAGAACTTTGCCGTGTTGCGGAACTTGAGATAGTTCTGGCTGATCTGCTTGAAGATGGTGTCCGAGCATCTGACGTCGACATGGTAGTCGGCAGAGCCAGCCCACAGACGGCAGATGTCCGCGCCGTACTTCTTAAAGACGTCCGCGGGATCGACGCCGTTGCCGAGCGACTTGTGCATTGCCTTGCCTTCACCGTCGACGGTCCAGCCGTGCGTGACGCACTCTTTGAAGGGAGCCCCTTTCCCCAGCGCGCCGACTGCGGTCAGAAGCGACGACTGGAACCAGCCGCGGTACTGATCAAGACCCTCGAGGTAGACGGTCGCAGGCCAGAAGCCCTGGTCCTTCTGCATGGAAGCGTAGTGGGTCGAGCCGGAGTCGAACCAGCCGTCCAGCGTGTCGGTTTCCTTGTCAAAGTGCTTGCCGCCGCAATGCGGGCAGGTGAAGCCTTCGGGAACAAGCTCGTCGGCTTCCTTTTCGAACCAGACGTTCGAGCCGAATTCGCCGAACAGCTTCGAGATCTTTTCGATCGTTTCGTCCGTGCAGATGGGCTTGCCGCAGTCTTTGCAGTAGAACACGGGAATCGGCAGACCCCAGCGGCGCTGACGCGAGATGCACCAGTCGTTGCGCTCGCGGATCATGGACTTCATGCGGTCAATGCCCCATGCGGGCAGCCAGCGCACCTCGTCGCACGCGGCGCACGCCTCGTCCTTGAACGATTCGACCGAGCAGAACCACTGCGGGGTGGCGCGGAAGATGATCGGCTTTTTGCAGCGCCAGCAGTGCGGATACGAGTGGACGATTTCCTCGGAGGCGAACAGCACGCCCGCTTCCTGCATGTCCTTGAGAATGACGGGGTTGGATTCGTCGACAATCATGCCGGCATATTTGCCTGCGTAGTCGGTGTGGCGACCCTGATCGTCCACAGGGACGACCATGTCCATGCCGTAGCGCTTGCAGGTCTGATAGTCGTCTGCGCCGAAGCCGGGCGCGGTGTGGACGCAGCCTGTACCGGAGTCCATCGTGACATAATCGGCAAGCACCAGACGAGACGTTTTCGGCAGGAACGGATGGCTGGCAAGCATGTTCTCATAGAAGCTGCCCGGATGGGACTCAACAACCGTGTAATGCTCGACCTTGCCGACGCCCATGACCTTCTCGCAGAGGGCTTCTGCGACGATATACATCTCGCCGTTATCCTCATTTTTGACAATCACGTAGCTCTCGTTGGGGTTGAGCGCGATGGCAAGGTTGCCGGGAAGGGTCCAGATCGTGGTCGTCCAGATCACGAAGTTGAGCTTGCTCTTATCGAGATGCGAGAGCTTACCCAGATCATCGTTCATCGGGAACTTGACGTACACAGTTGTGCAGGGGTCGTCCTGATATTCGATCTCGGCTTCTGCCAGCGCGGTCTCGTCGTGATAGCACCAGTAGACGGGCTTGAGTCCCTTATAGATATAGCCCTTTTTGTACATCGCACCGAAGACCTTGACTTCTTCTGCCTCAAAGCTCGGAGACATGGTCTTGTACGGATGTTCCCAGTCGGCAACGACGCCGAGGCGCTTGAAGCCTTCCATCTGGACATCGATATAATGCTGCGCAAAATCGTGGCACGCGGAGCGGAACTCGGGGATGGGCATCGCCTTGTGGTTGAGCTTGTTCTGCTTGATGATGGCAGACTCAATCGGCATGCCGTGGTTATCCCAGCCGGGGATATAGGGCGTATAATAGCCGCGCATGGCAGCCGAGCGGTTCATGAAGTCCTTGATGCACTTGTTGAGCGCATGACCCATGTGCAGCGCGCCGTTGGAGAACGGAGGGCCGTCGTGCAGCGAGAACAGGGGCTTGCCGTCGTTTTTCTTCAGAAGCTCGTTGTAAAGATCGAGTTCTTCCCAGTGCTTGAGCATATCCGGCTCGCGCATCGGAAGACCGCCGCGCATCGGAAAGCCGGACTTTGTCATGTTTAACGTCTGTTTGTATTCCATCGTTACTCTATGCCTCCATGTGAAATCATGTTTTTGACTGTATAATAAAAAAACGCCGAGAGCAGAAGCTCAGGGCGAAAAAACCGCGGTACCACCTGAATTCCCAGGGAAATCCTTCTCCGGACACTCTTCTTCTGTAACGGGAAGTCCCGTCCGTGCTTACTGAGACGAACGTCTTTTCAGGCGGATGCTCCAAGGGGATATTCGGGGAAGCCTTGCCGCTGCCTTACACCGACCGGCAGCTCTCTTTGCGCAGCGGAAACCCGTACTTGTCCTTATCATCGCGAAATATTCAGATACTGCTTTATCTTAGTCACTTCTGCCCGTTTTGTCAAGGGCAAAACCGGTTTTTCCGTGTTTTTCTGCGTTTTTCGGGGAATACACCCTAGCTGCCGGGCTTGATTTTTTCCGCGCCATCGGGTAGAATACGCCTTGCGGCGCACCGCTTTCCGGAGGGCGGCAGACCGCGCGAATACCAGACAGTTCGTAACCATCCTGTCTCTAAACAAAACTAGGGATTGCTGCGCAGAAATTCTGCCGCGGCAGGATGGGCGTATGGAAATACGCTCATTTTTTGTCCCCAAAGAAAGGGAAAGAAGTATCATGAAACACATCACCTCACGCCAGATTGCCCTCAACGGTCTCGTTGCGGGTCTGTATGCCGCCGTCACCATTCTGACTGCGTCGTTTGCCTACGGAAACATCCAGTTCCGGCTTGCAGAAGCGCTCTGCCTGCTCGTTGCGCTGGAGCCGACGCTTACCGTCGGGCTGACGCTCGGCTGCCTGATTGCCAATCTTTTCTCCACGGTCTCTGCGCTCGATATCATTGTCGGCACCGCCGCGACGCTGCTTGCCTGCCTGCTCACGCGCTACATCAAAAACACCTGGCTTCTGCCGCTGCCGACGATTCTCTGCAATATGCTGATGGTCGGCGCGATGCTCTCGGCACTTTACATGCCGGCAGGCGAGTTCTGGAAGGGACTTGCGATTTTCGGCGCGGAGGTCGGCGCGGGAGAGGCAGCCGTTTTATACATCCTCGGCGTGCCGCTTTACCGTTTTATCCGCAAAACGGGGCTGATGGACAAGCTTCTCGGGCGCGGATGATTGCAAAAATGCGGCTTGTGTGATACGATAAAAAGACGCAGTTCTGCGAGTTTTTTCAAGGAGGCTTTGCCCTTGTTTTACGTTCTGTTAACGGCGTTTGCCGCTGCCATCGCGATTGCCGATCAGCTGACAAAGGTTCTTGCGCAGCAGTATCTGACCGGCACGACCATCACGCTTCTTCCGGGCTGGCTGCAGCTGCACTATATTACAAACGACGGCATGGCGCTGTCGCTGTTTCGCGGCGGCAGATGGATGTTCGTCGTGCTGACGGCGGTGTATCTGGCGCTGGTCATCTACGCGGTTGCAAAGAAGCTTATTCACAAGCGCTTCGAGCTGTGGTGCCTGGCGGCAATTACAGGCGGCGCAATCGGAAACCTGATTGACCGCGTGCAGACGGGGCTTGTCATTGACATGATCTGCATTCCGTGGTTCTCGACGTTCAATGTCGCGGACATCTTCATCACCTTCGGCGCCATTTTCCTTGTGCTGTATATTCTGATCCGCGACAAGGAATTTCTGGAGGACAAGCCGAAAAAGAGCAAGGAGCAGGGCAATGACGCTGAGACTGGAAAGTAGCGGCGAGCGGCTGGACGTCGCACTGGCAAGGCTCGTGCCGGAGTTAAGCCGCAGCCAGGCGCAGCGGCTTCTGGCGCAGGGACTGGTCACGGCAAACGGGAAGCCTCTCAAGAAGAACGAAAAATCGACTGCCGGTATGGTGCTGGAGCTGACGCTTCCGGAGGCGCAGGAGACGGACCTGCCGGCGCAGGAGATTCCGCTCGATATCCGCTATGAAGACAGCGATGTGATTGTCATCAACAAGCCGAAGGGACTTGTCGTCCACCCCGCGCCGGGGCACCCGGACGGGACGGTGGTCAACGCGCTGCTGCATCACTGCGGCGATTCTCTTTCCGGCATCGGCGGGGAAAAGCGCCCCGGCATTGTCCACCGGATTGACAAGGACACGTCGGGACTTTTGATTGCAGCAAAAAACGACGCTGCCCACGCGCATCTTTCCGCGCAGCTCAAAGACCACACGCTGGCAAGAACCTATGAGTGCATCGTCTGCGGCAATCTGAAGGAAGACTCCGGCACGATCGACGCACCCATCGGCCGTCACCCGACGGACCGCAAGAAGATGGCGGTCACGGAGAAAAACAGCCGCAACGCCGTCACGCACTGGGAGGTCATCGCACGCTACCGGGGCTATACGCACCTGCGCTGCAGGCTGGAAACCGGCAGGACGCACCAGATCCGCGTGCATCTTGCCTGGCGCAGCCACCCGATTGTGGGAGATTCCGTTTACGGGCACAAAAAGCCCGAACTGGGGCTAGATACCCAATGCCTGCATGCTGCGGCGCTCGATTTCATCCACCCGAGAACGGGAAAGCCCGTACACGTCGAGTGTGAGCTGCCGGATTATTTCACACAGGCGCTCTCGAAGCTCGAACCGCTCTGAAAAATGAAGCCGCTTCGCACCATCCCGGTGCGAAGCGGCTTTTTCATTACAAATGCAAAGCAGCGCACTTGTCCATCAGCTTCTGATAGACCACGCGCATCTCGGGCTCGCGGATGTTGGACTGCACGTCCGGCAGGGCGAACCAGCGCACGCCGCTGTTTTCGTCCGGCTTTTCATGCAGCGCCTGAGCCTCGTCTGCCTGCAGAAGGTACGTCACATTCAGATGCAGATGGGCGGAGACGTATTTGCCGCGCTTGACATGCCCGGCGACGCCGAGAATCTCGACCGAGAAAATTTCCGGCGAGACCGGCACTGCCGTCACGCCCGATTCCTCGTTCGCCTCTTTCAGCGCCACGGCAAGAAGATCCTCCATGCCGTCGGCATGTCCCCCGAGCCACGCCCAGGAGTCATAAATGTTGTGATACGCCAGCAGCGCCTTTGTCCGCGCGGGGTTTACAATCCAGCATGATGCGGTCAGGTGCGCCATCTCGTTTTCGCGCGTGAAGAGATTGCCGAACTGTTCGGCATATTGCAGCATCAGCCGCCGGTCCGACGCCTCCTGTGCATTTACGGGCGCGTAGGCGCGCAGCTGCTCAAAAATGGTCATGGAAAGCCTCCTGAAAAAAACAAATTCGTGCCGGAAAAGGCTCAGCTGAACAGCAGCTGCAAAAGCACCGGCATGGTCAGCATCGAAAGAAGCGTCGAGAGCATGACGCCCGAGGACGCCAGCTCGTGATTGCCGCCGTAGAGATAGGCGATGTTGGTCGCGTTCGTGGCGGAGGGGATGCACAAAAACGTGATGATCACACCGAGTAGCAGCCCGTCGGACAGCACGTTCCGCAGCAGGAAATACGCGCACACCGGCAGCACCACCAGCTTGATCGCATACATCACATAGAGCCTGCCGTTGGTAAAAACGTTTTTGAGCGGCATCAGCGCCAGTGCGCTGCCGGTGATGAGCATGATGAGAGGAGACGTCGTCTGCCCGAGAAACGAACACGCCGAGGCAAGCACGTTCGGGACCTTAAGCCCTGTCAGATAGAGGATGTACGCGGTCGACGAGGCAATCAGGCAGTGATTTTTGAGAATGCTCCACTGCCAGCGGAATTTTCCGTGCCCCGAGACCAGATGAATGCCGTAGCTCCACATGATCAGCTGCGAGCACAAAACCAACACCGTCACATAAAAAGAGGCGTCCATACCGAACAGAGACTGCACAACGGGGTAGCCGATGTAGCTGATGTTGCAGAAGCTGAACAAAAAGCGCAGAAGTCCGCGGTCTGCGTCCTCCGCGTGCAAAAGCCGCACCACAACCCGGCTTAAAAGCATGCAGCTGAGAATCAGCGCGAACGAGATTCCCGTCAGCGCGAGGACCTGCCGGTTGGACATCAGCCGCTCTTTTCCCATCACGGAGCTGAGCGCCAACATGGGATTTGTGAGCATCACGACCAGGCGCGAGATGGTGCGGTTTGCCGTGTCGTCGAGCCAGCCGCGCTTGCCGCAGACAAAGCCCGCCGCCATCGCGAAAAACAGCACGAGCATCTTTTCAATCAGTGCCGGAACGTTCATAAGTACCTCATTTCAGACCCGCGCCGCACCCGCGGCTTTGCGGATGCGGCAGGCAGTCGGTATATTTTGGTTCAGCCGAAGCAGCGCGGGCAGGGTTTGTAGCCGTTTGCCTCGGCGAGCTTGCGGCTGTATGCCCAGAAGCTGGTCTGCGCGAAGTCGTCGCAGCCGTATTTGTGGTAGAGCCCGCTGCCGTCGTTCTCGACGAATACGACATACGAATCCATGAATTTGGACTTCGACAAAAACAGGCGGTTGGACGAGGCAAGCTCCTCGTTGGTGGCGGTGAGCGTCTCGACCGACTGCTCGAGCGCCTCATTTTCCTGTTGGAGCGCTTTGTTTTCCTGCGTCGCACGCTCCAGCTCCGCCTGCTGCGTGGTCATGTCGTACTGCGTCTGGCTGACGGTGCTCTGGGCGCTGGAAAAGCTTCTTTGCAGCTGTTCAATGGTCTGCGCCTGCTGCGACAGCTCGTCCTTCGCATCGAGAAGCTCCTGCTGCGTGTCGCTGAGCGACTGTTCCAGAACGGTCAGGTGCTGCTCGCGCTCTTCCAAATCTGACTCGCGCAGGCGCAGCGATACCCGCTGCGAGGCGCTGTTTGCAAGCAGATAGATGCTCAAAGAAAGACTCAGAACCGTAAAGACGCACAAAATCGCAATCACAACGCCGTGCCCCGTCCGGCGTTTCGGCGGCGTGGGCTGCACCAGCTGCGGCTGGGGCTTCGGCTTCGGCGGATGGACGACGGGCTTCTGCATTCTGCCGGAAAGCGCGGGAGCGGGCTTTCGCACCGTCTCGGATGCGCCGGGGTTCAGCGCGCAGTCGTTGCAGAAAAGCTCTCCGTCGGGAATTTCCCGACCGCATTTGATACAGGTATTCATAAAAAGCCTCGCTTTCAGAGTTTCAGAAAAATCGCCCGGGCGTAGCGACCGGTCAGGTCTGCCACCATGCCGACGGCGATACCCGACGAGCCGTTGACCGCAGCATCAGCGTATAGCCCAGACAGACTGCTCAGGCGCGATGCAGGCGTCTCATGGCGCGTCCCCCGATTGTGGTTTTTTCACGGAAATTTCACAGCTATACCGTTAGTATATCCAAAACAGGCGCCTTTGTAAATAATAGCGAAAAAAAAGAGCAGCTCCGCCGGTTTTCGGCGGAGCTGTTTTCGCTGCAAGTCAGGCGTTGTCACGCAGATGCTTGCGGAAGAACACAATCTGGAAGGGGATGCAGATGAAAAACGTCAGAAGGTCCGAGCCGGGCTGCGTCATCTGCACGCCCTGCAAGCCGAGAAAATGCGGCAGCAGGAAAATGAGAGGCAAAAAGCAGATGCCCTGCCGAAGGGAGGCAAGAACCGTTGCCGGGACCTTGAAGCCCAGGCACTGATAGAGCTGGTTCACAAAGGTGGAATACGCCATAAACGGCATAACCGCACACGCATACAGCAGCGCCACACGCCCGATGGCAATTACCTCCGGGTCTGCGCGGAACCAGCCGATGATCGGTCCTGCAAACGCGGCAAGGATTCCGGCTGCCAGCGTACAGACCACGGTTCCAAGCTTTACGACAAAGATGAACGCCTCGCGCGTGCGCTTATTATCCCCCGCGCCGTAGTTGTAGCCCGCAACGGGCTGGAAGCCCTGCCCGATGCCAATGACAATGTTGCGCACAAGAAGATACACCTTGTTGGAAATGGTAAGCGCGGCAACGGCAACATCTCCATAGACCGCGCCCTGCACATTCATGAGCGCGGAGGCAAAGCTCGCCATGCCCTGCCGGGCAATGGTCGGGAAACCGACGGTGACGATCTGCACATAATCACGCAAACGGCGGCTGATGTATCGGGGGCGCAGCTGCACAATGCTTTTGGTTCGGCAAAACGCTATCATAAGAATCACAAGGCTGACGCACTGGCTGGCAACCGTCGCGGCGGCAGCGCCTGCCGTTCCCATCTGAAACGTAAAAATCAGCAGCGGGTCCAGCGCAATGTTGATCAGTCCCCCGGAGCAAAGCCCGATCATTGACGCCAAGGCGGCGCCCTCGGCTCTTAAAATACAGTTCAGGATAAAGGAGCAGCACATAACAGGAGCTCCCATCAGAATAATTCTTCCATACGCGCACGCATGCGGCAGCATGGTCTGCGTTGCGCCAAGCGCGCACATCAAGGGCTTCAGATACAAAAGCCCGAGGATCAGCATCAAAAGCCCTCCTGCAAGCTCTGCAAGCAAACCGCTCGATGCGCAGCGATTTGCCTCCAGATCCTTCTTCTCTCCGAGGCGGAGGCTGATGAGGCTCCCTGCGCCCATCGACACGCCGAAGCCATATGCCTGAATGATCGATTGCAGCGAGAATACCACACCAACGGCAGCCGAGGCGCTGGTTGAAATATGCGAAACAAAGTAGGTATCGGCAGTATTGTAGATGATGGAAATCAGCTGGCTTGCCACGGTCGGCGCGGCAAGCGACAAAACCAGCTTCGCAACCGGTGTCTGCAGCATCCTGCGGTGCTGTTCTTCACTGGTAAGGACTCTTGGAATATGATGCTCGTGCAAAAAATCATTCCTCCGTTCTCGCGGCGCACTCGCCGGCTTTCGACAAAATGGGCGCGGCAAAACCGGAGGCAAAGCCGTTTGATTGCCTCCGGTATGTTATACGCCGCTCAGACGGTGCAGCACCGTCTGCTGGTCACGCGCAATCTGCGCGGTAAGTTCGGAAAGAGAGGAAAACTTCTGCTCGGGGCGGACCTGAAACAGCAGCTCCAGCCGCAGAAATTTCCCGTAGAGATTGCCGGAAAAGCCGAGCAGCGACGCTTCGGCAACCGGACGCGGCAGCTGATGGACCGTCGGGTGGATGCCGAGATTGACCGCCGTGGGAAATCTTCCAAGCTCCCCTGCGTCTGCCCAGCCGCCATACACGCCGAAGGCAGGCACTAAAAGCTCCGGCTCGAACGCGAGATTTGCCGTCGGCAGCCCGAGCGTATGCCCGCGGCTGTCGCCGTGCTGCACAATGCCGGAGAGGATGTGCCCATGCCCCAGAAAGCGCACGGCAGTTTCCATCTCGCCCGCTTTCAGAAGCGTTCGCAGATACGTCGAGCTGACGGTGATGCCGTCCAGCTTCACTTCTCCAATGACATCGCAGCCGAGCCCGAGCGCGCGGCATTTTTCCGTCAGCTTCTGTGCGTCTCCGAGACCGCGCGCGCCGAAGCGGTAGTCGTGCCCGCAGACCAGATGGCAGGCGTGAAGCTCTTTTACCAGATAGTCCTCGACAAACGCCTGCCAGGGCATGTTCATCATGTCCCGGTCAAAGTGGCAGAAGATCACATCCACGATGCCATAGAGCGACTGCATCAGCTGCTTTCGCTCGTCCATCGTGTTCAGAAGCTCTGCCGGTGTTCCGAACACCAGCGTGTCCGGATGCGTATCGAAGCTCATTGCCGACGGCACCGCGTCCAGCTCGCGCGCGCGTTCGTATGTTTTTTTCAGAAGCGCGCCGTGCCCGATGTGAACGCCATCGAAAAAGCCCAGCGCAATGACACGTCGTTTGTTCAAGTCTTGTTCCCTCAAACCTCAAAAAAGCTCTTGATCGTGGTCAGAATGGTGTTCTCCACCTTGCCCAGAAGCAGAAATTCTCCCGTGATGCTGTAGACCCGGTAGGTGCCGGGCGCAAAGTGCCAGTCCTTGATTTGCGCGCCGTGGCGCAGCTTTTCTGCCTGCCCGAGCTCGACAATGAGCGGCGGGTACTGCGAAAACAGCGCGTCGACCGGCATCAAAAGCTCCTGCGGGTCGTTTTCCTTCGCGAATTCCAGAATCTGCGGCAGGGTGATTGCCTGCGAAAGCGTAAACATGCCTGCCTTCGTCCGGCGAAGCGACGACATGCACGCGCCGCAGCCGAGCATTTGCCCTAAATCATGGCAGAGCGTGCGCACATAGGTGCCCTTCGAGCAGCGGACGCGAAGCGTGTAGTCGCAGCCTGCGCCGCCCATCAGCTCCAGCTCGAAAATCGTAATCTGCCGGGGCCGCCGTTCAACCTCGACGCCTCTGCGCGCCAGTTCATACAGCTTTTGCCCGCCAATCTTGATGGCGGAATACATGGGAGGCATCTGCTCGATGTCTCCTGTGCATTTTTGAAGCGCGGCAAGCACATCCTCGCGCGTGACCGAGACGGGGTTCGTCTCCAGAATTTCGCCCGTGATGTCCTGGGTGTTCGTGACCGTGCCGAGCCGGATTCCGGCGATGTATTCTTTTTCCGCGGACTCGAAAAATTCGACCCCGCGCGTGGCGCGTCCGATGAAAACGGGCAGCACGCCGGTTGCCATCGGGTCGAGCGTCCCGCCGTGCCCGATGCGCTTTTCATGGAACACGCCCCGCAGCTTCGCTGCCACATCCTGGCTGGTCCAGCCGTCGGGCTTGTCCACAATTAAAATTCCGTTTGCCATATCAGCGCTCCCGGATAATTCCGCGCTGCGCCAGCAGCGACAAAATAGCGTGCCGCGCGCCTGCGATTCCACCCGGAACCGTCGCGCCTGCCGCCGCCGCATGCCCGCCGCCGCCCAGAGCCTTACAAAGCTCGGAGGCGTTGTAGTGTTCCGACGTGCGGAGCGAGATTTTCCCGCCGCCGTCTTCCACCTCGCGGATCATGATGCCGATTTCCACACCCTCGATCGAGCGGGCAAAGCCTGAGATGGAGTCGACGTCGTCCTCGGAAATGTGGAGCTCGTCGAGAAGCGACTTCGGCATCGTACACAGCCCGACGATTCCGCCGCCGTAGAGCTCGATGGAATCGGTCAGCCGCGCCTCGAGCTGAAGCCGGGCAAAGCTCTTCGTGTCGAAAAACGCCTTGTTGATGGGATAGACCTCCGCGCCTGCGGCAATCAGCTTAGCCGCCGCCTCGTGGGTGTGCGCGGTGGTGTTGGAGTATTTGAAGCAGCCGGTGTCGGTCGAGATGGCAAGATACAAAGTGTCTGCCATCTGCCGCGTCAGCGTCACGCCGAGCAGCTCCAGCAGCTCCAGAATGATCTCGCCGCAGGCGGCGCTGTCCGGTTCGACGAGCTTCGGGACCGATAAGTCGTTGCTCCCGTGGTGGTCGATGGCAAAGCAGAGACGCTCTTCCAGATGAAGCGCCTCCGCATCAAAGCTGAAAAGCCCCAGCGACGCAATGTCCACCGATATGACCGTCGCGTTCTCCGGGCAGGTATCCGCGAGAAGCCCTTCGGTAAACGGGGCCAGCTTCGGCGTCAGCTGCCGGTTTTTGAGCACCCACGCTGACTTTCCGAGTGCGTGCAGACCCAGGCACAGCCCCGCAGCGCATCCGGTGGTGTCTCCGTCCGGGCGGCGATGGGTCAGGATGATGAAGTTGTCGTGCTCGCGCAGCATCTGCGCCGTTTCAAGCCTCGTCATTGCCTGTCTCTCCCGCTTTTTCCTTCTGCTCCGCCTCGAGCTTCGACAGAAGATCAAACATGTGCGCGCCGTATTTGAGCGAGTCGTCCAGCTCGAACACCAGCTCGGGCGTATAGCGCAGCTGCAGGCTGCTGCCGAGCTCGCGCCGGAGCCAGCCGCCCGCGGATTTGAGCCCGCGCAGGGCGTCTTTCTGCTTTTCCTCGTCGAGGACGCTGATATAAATTTTGCTGTAGCGCAGATCCGGCGTGGTGTCGACGCGGGTGATGGAAAGCAGCGTCTGTACGCGCGGGTCCTTGAGCGAGCGGATCAGATCGGAAAGCTCGCGCTGGATCTCTTCGTTGATCCGTCCAATTCGATTAGAAGCCATAGTACCTCCTTTTGCATGATGCAGCCTCGCAGAGTTTCGCCATCCGAAGATGGCGAAATAAAGTGTGAGTTTATTTTATCCGGCGGCTCTGCCGACCGGACAGGACAGCCGTTAGCGGTTTTACCGCTTACGGATGTCGCGTACTCCTTGCGGGTAAACATACCTATCGCCTCGCAAGTGTGGAATTTGTGCGGCTTTGCCGCACAAATTCTGCGCGCAGTCGAGGCGCCTTCCTTTTGGCAAAAAGCCCCTGCTTTTTGCCAGAATGTTACTCTTTGATTTGTTCCATCACGAAGCACTCGAAGATGTCGCCTTCCTTGATGTCGTTGTACTTTTCAATCGACATGCCGCACTCATAGCCTGCGGCGACCTCCTTGACAGAGTCCTTGAAGCGCTGCAGAGAGCCGAGCTTTCCTTCGTGAATGACAATGTTGTCGCGCAGGACGCGGACCGATGCGTCGCGCGTGATTTTGCCGTCTTTGACATAGCAGCCCGCGATCGTGCCGATGGCAGAGACCTTGTAGGTCTGGCGGACCTCGGCGTGACCGATGATCGCCTCGCGGAACTTGGGGGCGAGCATGCCCTTCATGGCGTCGGAGATTTCGTTGATGGCGTCGTAGATGACGCGGTACATCCGCACGTCGACCTTGTCGCGCTTTGCAGCCGCCTGCGCCTGCTCGTTCGGGCGGACGTTGAAGCCGACGACAATCGCGTTGGAGGTCGAAGCCAGCAGAATATCGGACTCGTTGATTGCGCCGACGCCCGCGTGGATGACCTTGACGCGGACCTCGTCGTTCGAAATCTTCTCCAACGACGCCTTGACTGCCTCTGCCGAGCCCTGTACGTCTGCCTTGACGATCAGGTTCAGCTCCTTCATCTCGCCCTCCTGCAGCTTCGAGAACAGGCTCTCGAGGGTCACCTTCTGGTTGAGCTTGTTGGCGTCGTCCTTGATCTTCTGCTTGCGCTGCTCGACCAGCTGGCGCGCCATGCGCTCGTCTGCAACGGCGTTAAATTCATCGCCCGGCGCGGGAACCTCGGTCAGACCCGTGATCTCGACCGGGATCGACGGACCTGCATCTTTGACCTGTAAGCCCTTGTCGTTCGTCATGACGCGGACTCTACCCACAGCGGTGCCTGCGATGATGAGGTCGCCCTGATGAAGCGTACCGTTCTGAACCAGAAGCGTTGCGATCGGACCTCTGGTCTTGTCGAGCCGCGCTTCGAGCATGCAGCCCTTGCCGGCGCGGTTCGGGTTTGCCTTGAGCTCCAGCATTTCTGCGGTCAGAAGGACGGTCTCGAGCAGATCGTCGATGCCCTCGCCGGTCTTTGCGGAGATCTTGCAGACCTCGGTTTCGCCGCCCCAGTCGGCAGGCGTCAGACCGTGCTCGGTCAGTTGGGTGAGAATGCGGTCAGGGTTTGCCCCGTGCTTATCCATCTTGTTGACGGCAACGATGATGGGGATGTTCGCCGCCTTCGCGTGGTTGATTGCTTCGATCGTCTGCGGCATGATGCCGTCGTCGGCGGCAACCACGAGAATGGCAATATCGGTACACATTGCGCCGCGCGCGCGCATTTCAGTGAACGCCGCGTGACCCGGGGTGTCGAGGAAGGTGATGGGCTGATCGCCGACCTTCACGGTGTAAGCGCCGATGTGCTGGGTGATGCCGCCTGCCTCGCCGGCTGCGACCTTTGCATGGCGGATATAGTCAAGAAGCGAGGTCTTGCCGTGGTCGACGTGACCCATGACGACGATGACCGGGGGACGGGAGACCAGCTCGTCTGCTGTGTCCTCATGATCGTCGAAGAGCTTTTCTTCAATCGTGACGACGACCTCGCGCTCAACCTTGCAGCCGAGCTCCACGGCGACAAACTCTGCGGTGTCGTAGTCGATGGTCTGGTTGACGGACGCCATCACGCCGTTTTTGAGCAGGCACTTGATGACCTCTGCGGCGGTTTTCTTCATGCGCGAGGCAAGCTCGCCGACGGTAATCTCGTCCGGAATCTTGACGACCAGCGGCGCCTTTTTGGCGATTTCGAGCTGCAGCCGGCGCATCTTCTCCTGCTCCTCAGAGCGGTTCTTGGTGCCGAACTTCTTTGCCTGCTGCTTTTTGTTCTTGTTGCCGATTTTCTGCTTGCCGCTCGAGTAGTTCTGCACGCGCTCGGAGACCAGAGAATCGACGCGGTCGTCGTAGCGGTCGGCGTTGACGGTGACGGCGCTGGTATCAATGACGCGGCGCTCACGCTTGCGCTCGGGCTGCGGCTGCTTTGCCGGCTGCTGTGCATTGTTCTGCGTATTCTGGCTCTGGGGCGCCTGCTGCTGCGGCTGGGACTGCTGCGGACGCGGCTGCTGATTCTGCGGCTGCGGGCGCTGGTTAAACTGCGGGCGCTGATTTTGCTGCTGCGCCGGGCGGTTATTATTGTTGTTGAAGCTTCCCAGCGGACGGGGCTGATTCTGCTGCGGACGCGGCGCGGGCTGCTGGCTCTGGACCGGCTGGCTCTGCTGCGGTGCGGGTGCGGGTGCAGCGGGCTTCGGCTCGTCCTTCGGCTTTGCTGCGGCGAAGACCTCGGCAATCGAGCCGATCTGGTTCTGCGCGGTGATATAGTCAAAAATTACGTTCAGCTGCTCTTCCGTCAGATTCTGCGAGCTGCTCTTGGGCTTATCATAAAACTTTCCGACAATTTCAATGAGGTTCTTGGCGGGCATCCCAAAATCGTCTGCTACCTCTTTGATTTTCTGCTTGATCTCAATACTCATACAGCCACCTCCATTACTTTTTACCAAATCTCACGTTTTTCCGGTGTGCCTTTTCTTCCTGGCGGCGTTTCTGCACGCGCGCGGTCTGCCGCGTCAGCTCCTGTAAAATCTCCTCATGCTGCTGCGCCAGCTCCGGCAGGTCCTCCAGAAACGCCTTTGCAAACGGCGCGTCCAGAATTGCGCACAGCGCGCAGGCGTTGCAGCCCAGTGCGTCCCCCAGCTCGTCCTTCGTGAACGGCACGCACAGGTACGGGGGCTTTCCCGCCCGGCAATAGGATCTTGCGCGGCGGAATGTGTGGTCGCCCGCGTCGTGCGCGATGAGAAGCAGCTTTGCTTTTCCGCTGCGGCAGGCAATGCCGCAGGGCTCCTCTCCGATCTCGAGCTTGCGCGCCTTGCGCGCCAAACCCAGAAGCAAAAGCACCTTGCGCTGCGTTTCATTCATCGCGCTGTTCCTCCATGGTTCTGACCAGTTCGTCCAGAATTTCCTGCGGAATCCGGGTGTCGAAGGCACGTTCCAGCGCCTTGGCGCGGATCGCTTTTTTCAGGCACTCGCTGTTCGGGCAGAGGTACGCGCCGCGCCCCGGGGCTTTCCCCCGAAAATCCAGACTGATGACGCCCTCCGGGCTCTTGACCACGCGCACCAGCTCTTTCTTTTGCCGCATCTCGCGGCAGCCGACGCACTGGCGCATGGGAATCTTCTTTTGCATCCGGCTTTGTACCTCCTTCCGTATGAAAAACGGTTATTCTGCTTCTTCCGCTTCGGAAGCGGGCTCCGTATCTTCCTGCGCGGCAGGCTCCTGCGCCTGCTCAAACTCGGCTGCCTGCGAGGCGGGCTTGATGTCAATTTTGTAGCCGGTCAGTCTTGCGGCAAGACGCGCGTTCTGACCTTCCTTGCCGATGGCAAGCGACAGCTGATCGTCCGGGACGATGACTCTGCATGCTTTCTGCGCGCCGGGCAGCACCGTCACGGAAATGACGTCTGCCGGGCTCAGGGCTGCTGCAACGAACTTTGCCGGGTCCTCAGACCAGACGATGATATCCATTTTTTCGCCGTGCAGCTCGTCGACCACGGCGCCGACTCTGGCGCCTCTCGTGCCGACGCACGCGCCGACGGGGTCGATGTTCTCCTGCGTGGCGCAGACGGCAAGCTTCGTGCGCGAGCCTGCCTCGCGGGCAATGGACTTGACCTCGACGAGACCCGACGCAATCTCGGGCACCTCGAGCTCAAAGAGCCGCTTGACAAGACCCGGATGCGTTCTCGATACGATGACCTGCGGACCTCTGGTAGACCGGCGGACCTCCACGACGTAGACACGGATGATGTCGCCTTCGCGGTAGCTTTCGCCCTTGACCTGCTCGGAAGCGGCAAGCATCGCGTCGGTGCGGTCGCTGCTGTTGCCGCCGAGGCGGATGGTCATATCGCCGGTGTCGGGTGCGACGCGAAGGACGGTGCCGGTGAGAATCTCATGCTCTTTCGACGAGAATGTGTCGAAGATCATGCCGCGCTCTGCCTCGCGGATGCCCTGGATGATGACCTGCTTGGCGGTCTGGGCAGCGATGCGCCCGAAGTTCTGGGTGCGCACGTCGACGTTTACCAGATCTCCCAGCTCGGCGTGCTTGTTGATCTTGCGCGCGGCATCAAGCGAAATTTCGGTGGCAGGCGTGAGCACGTCGTCGACGACTTCTTTCTGCACATACATCTTGAGGTCTCCGTCTTCGACCTCGACAAATACGTTATCGGTATAGCCTTCCTTGTCTTTTTTATACGCCGCGACCAGCGCCTGCGTGATCTTGTCGATCATGTACTGCTGCGGGATGCCGCGCTCTTTTTCCAGCTGCGCCAGCGCCGCAAAAATTTCAGCGTTCATGTTTTCTGTACTCCTCCTTAAAACTCCACATACAGCCGCACCAGCGCGACTTCCTTCTTTTCAAAGCGGACCGTCTCGCTGCCGAGGCTGATCGTCACTGCGCCGTCGTCGTAGCCTGCGAGCGTTCCTACGATTTCCTTTTTGCCGTCCTTCGGCTGATAGAGCCGCACGAGGACCATGGACCCCATGAACTGCTCAAAATCGCCCGGGCGCTTTAACACGCGCTCGAGTCCTGCCGAGCAGACCTCAAAGCTGTAGCTGTCGGGAATCGGGTCCTTTTCGTCGAGAATCGGGTCGACCGCGCGAGAGATTGCCTCGCAGTCATTGATGTCCACGCCGCCGGGCTTGTCGATGTACAGCCGCAAAAACCAGTCGGCGCCTTCGCGGACATACTCCACATCCCACAGCGAGCATCCGTGCGCCTGCACCACAGGCTCGGCAAACTGCCGGACGGTTTCCGTGATCTTCATGCAAAACTCCCTTTCTCAGCAAGAAAGAGTGGGGAAGCATTCCCCACTCTCCAGTAAAATTACTATCAAGATATTTAGATTATACCATCGGCAGGCGGAAAATGCAAGAGAAATCTCTCGCGTTTTGGGAAAAATTGCGGCGTTTTTCCGCATTTTTTCGTTCGCCGGAGCGGCTCCGGCGCTGTTTTCAAAAAATTCACACCTTTTTGTCTGTAAAACGCCCTGCCGATATGCTATACTATAAAAATGAGAAAGCAAGGGAAGGGACGTTCGGTATGGCGCGGAAGATCGGTTTTTCAAAGGTGCCCTGGCTCGGCGTGCTGGCGGGGCTGCTGGGCTATTTTTTTCATGCGACGATGCTGTCCGGCGGAAGCGCGATTCCGCTGATTGCGTTCAGCGTGCTGATGGCGCTTTTGTTCTGGCTGTCGGCGGCGACGCTGGAAAAGCGCGCGCGCTATGACGAGGTGTTCCATCCGATGCGCGCGGACGCACTTTTGAGTCTGTTCGGCGCGATTGCGCTCGGCGCGGGCTGCGTGCTGCGCTTTTCCTCCGACGGTACGGCGGTGAAGCTGATCTGCGCGCTGGGGGTAGTCGGCGCACTGGCGCTTCTGGCAAGCGGCGTGCTGCGGCTGAAACAGGATGCACCGCCTGCCATGCTGTATGTTCCGGCGATTTTGTACTACGTGTGCACGCTCTTTTTCGACTTCCGCCGCTGGATGCACGATCCGGCAATTCTGGATTATTGCTTCTGTCTGTTCGCGCTGATCTGCTTCATGATCGCAACCTATCACGCGGCAAGCTTCTCGTTTGACCATGGCGCAAGAAGAAGGCTCTGCTTCTACAGCCTCTGCGGCGTATTCTTCGGCGCCAGCGCGATGGCAGGGCAGGATCTTTCGTCCATGCTGATCTACGCCGGCGGCGCGTGCTTCTGCCTGACCTACTCCATGCAGGCGCTCGGCACCGGAAAATGAATTGGCAAAAAAGCAAGGCTTTTTTGCCAAAGGGGATTGCGCCTCGACTGCGCGCATAATTTTGCGCCGGAGGCGCAAAATTCCACACTGGCTCGGCGAGCGGTATGTTTACCCGCAAGGAGTACGCGACATCCGTAAGCGGTAAAACCGCTAACGGCTGTCCTGTCCGGTCGGCAGAGCCGCCGGATA
>DPCD01000144.1:26202-29875 GCA_003516765.1 Clostridiales bacterium
CGGTCGGCAGAGCCGCCGGATAACATGAATTTCTATTTGATTTCGCCATCTGCGGATGGCGAAACTCTACGAGGTTTTGCAAATAAAGGACCATCCCGTTGGGATGGTCCTTTTGCGTTATGGGAAAACTCAGATGGTGATACCGGCGAGGTCGAGGATGGCGGGGACGTTCTTCTCCGCGCCGATTGCCATGATGTGGACGCCGTCGCACAGATGCTCGTCCTTGATCTTTGCGATCATTTCCGCTGCCATCTCCATGCCGAGCTTCATCGGAAGACCCTTGACGCCCTTTGCCTTGCCCTCTTCGGCAGCGGCAGCCAGACGGTCGATCATCTCCTGCGGCACGGCAATGCCGGGGACATTTTCGTTCATGTAGCGCGCCATGCCCGCAGACTTGAGCGGAATGATGCCAGCCATGACGTGGGTCTTGATGCCTGCCGCGTCGACCTGCTCCAAAAAGCGCTTGAACGCATCGAGATCAAAAATGCCCTGCGTCTGGACGAAGCTGGCGCCCGCCTCCACCTTCTGGCGGAGCTTGTTGATCTGCAGGAACACCGGCTCATAGACCGGCGTGACGGATGCGCCCTTGTAGAGCTTCGGCGCGCCGCCGGCGATTTCGTTGCCGCCGCAGTCGCAGTTCGTCTGCTCCATTTTGCTCAGCATGTTCAGAATGCCGACGGAATCGAGATCGTACACGGGCTTTGCGTCCTTGCAGTCGCCCACGACCGGATGGTCGCCGGTGAGCGCGAGAACCGAGTCGATGCCGAAGCTCGCCGCAGACAGAACGTCAGCCATAATTGCCATGCGGTTGCGGTCGCGGCCGGTCATCTGCAAAATCGGCTCGACGCCCGCGTTTTTGAGCGCAATGCAGAGTCCGAGGCTGGACGCCTTCAGCGACGCGGACTGCATGTCCGTGACGTTCACGGCGTGAACCTTGGGGGCAAGCAGCTTGCCGGCTTCCAGCTGCTCGGTAAAATCATAGCCCTTCGGGGGCGCCATCTCGGCGGTCACACCGAATTTGCCGGTTTCCAGTGCTTCTTTTAATCTGCTCATGCCTTCTTCCCCCTCTGGTTGATCGTTCTCGGATACGCGACCTTTTCATAGCCCTTGTCGGGGCGCGTCATGGTGAGCTTGTCGAGCTGACCGAGCTTCTCAAGGCGCTTGTAGATCTGAATCCATGCGCAGTCGTTTTCGGGGTTGACCTCGCACTTGCCGTTCTTCTGTCCGCCGCACGGTCCGTTGACCAGACTCTTGGCGCACTGGGTGATGGGACAGATGCCGCCGGTTGTGCCGAGCACGCAGTCGCCGCACATCTTGCACGCTTCTTCCCAGATGCCCACGCGCGCGACCTCGCCGAGGAACATGGTGTTGTTGGCGGGGTAGACGGGGATGCCGGTGCAGTTTTTGGCAATGGTCTGCACGCCGTCGCCGCAGGACATGCAAACGATGCAGTCGGGCGCGGCAGTCGAGATTGCCTTACATTTGGCGCGCACGCCGAGCTTCATGCAGCAGGCGTCTGCCACATCGGTGATGACGACGGTCTTGCCGGCTTCTTCGAGCGTCTTTTTCATCGCTTCGACTTCCGGCGCGCCGCCGGTCTGGCAGGTGGAGGCGCACAGCCCGCAGCCGATGACCGCGACGGTTTTCGCCTCGCCGACCAGCGCCAGAACCTCCTCCAGAGGCTTTTTCTGTGTAATAATCATGAGATGTAACTCCTTATTTTTATCTGCGCGCCGCCCGTGCTGCCCGCTTACCGTCCGGCGCTGTCTCCACGGCTATCATATCGTATTTCCGGATGGAAATCAACGGGCTTTCCAGCCAGAAAACGCCAGACAGTTTTGTGTTTTTCACCGAAATACACCGCGCCGTGCCGGAGCGCCGATTTTCACGCCGCGTCTGCGCAGAACGGTTGCATTTTCACGCATTTTGTGGTATTTTGTTGAGGAATACACCAGATATCATAACGCTCCGAAGTGAGGTGGAGAAAACGAAACGACTGATTACGCTGCTTCTGGCGGTTTTGTGCGCGCTGGCGCTCTGCGTTCCGGCGTTTGCCGCAGATGCAACCGTCATTACCGATATGAAAACCGACTGCCTGGTAGACGCCTCCGGCAGCTGCCAGATCACGCAGACCGTCACCATCGACATTGCCGGCACCGAGGATACCATCGAGCTTCCTCTGGCAGCGAACGCGAAGAAAATCAGCGTCGCGGGCTACAAATACAAAAAAACGACGCAGGATGGCTACACCGTTCTGGTTTTATCCTCCAACGGTGGCTTCTCCGGCAGCCGCACCTTTACCATCAGCTACAGCGTCTCCGGGCTTGTCACCGAGCAGGATAAGATCCAGACGCTCAACCTGCCGCTGCTGGCGCCCAAATGGAACTGGGCGATCAACAACTACGATTTTACCATCTCGCTTCCCGCCGCCTTTGAGAGCTACCCGGAATTCACCAGCGGGTACTACGGCGATGTGATCGAGGATTATATGAGCTTCACCGTCCGCGACGGGCTCATCGGCGGCACGGTCACGACCGCGCTGCGCGACCATGAGTCTCTTTCCATGACGCTCACCGTCGGCGAGGGCTACTTTGCGGGCAAATACGCCAGCTGGTCGTCCGGCTGGGTAGAGACGGCACTTGTGATGGTTTTCAGTGCGCTCGCGCTTTTGTACTGGGCGCTGACGCTTCGCTCGAAGCGGCTCCCGGTGTCCAGCCGCGCAACGCCGCCGGACGCCGCGCTGCCGTGCGATCTGCCGTACCTGCTTGCGGGCGGCGTGCCGGACTTCAACATGCTGATCTGCCACTGGGCAGCGCTCGGATATCTCACGATCGAGATGGATGAAAAGGGGCATGTGCTGCTGCACCGGCAGGTGATCATGGGCAACGAGCGAAAGCGGCTCGAGGTCAAGATTTTCTCGTCTCTGTTCTCGCGCGGCGACGTGTGCGACGGGGCAAGCCTCGTCTATAAAACCACCGCGCAGAACGCCATGCGCGCCATCCGGCGCTACTGGGACCGGCGGCTTTACGCGCGTTCAAGCGGCAACGTCAAAATCATGCAGGCGCTGTGCGCGATTGTAGCCAGCATCGCGTCTCTTGCCGTCATGAGCCAGCTGCTGCCGAACATGCCCGCGCGGGGACTGATCCTGTTTCTGTGTATGCTGGCAGGGATCGCCCTGAGCGTTCTTATTTCGCGCATGCCGCGCTCTTACTACCTCGGCAATATTCCGGCAATGATTCTCTCTGCCGCGTGCGCGCTGGCGCTTCTGATTGCGGGGCAGCTTTCCGGCGCAGGGCTTGCGATGCTTGTCGCGGTCGCAATGAGCTTTGTGTGCGGGCTTCTCACGCTGCACGGCGGCAGGCGCACCGAGCTTGGCGCGCAGCTCATTTCCCAGAGTCTCGGCTTCCGCAAGGGACTCGAGAAGCTTTCCGAGCGCCATGTGGCGATGCTTCTTTCGCGCGACGGGCAGTATTTTTACAAGCTGCTGCCCTATGCGCAGGCGCTGCATATGGGCGCGGACTTTGCAAGACGCTTTGGCGACACCGAGCTGGAACCGTGCGAGTGGTACGTCACGCACGTTCCGGCAGCGCGGACCGCTGCGGAGTTCTATAACCAGCTGCGTCCGGCGCTGGAAATGCTCGAGCTTTCCATCCGCAAATAAACGAACCCCGCC
>DPCD01000144.1:30145-30381 GCA_003516765.1 Clostridiales bacterium
CACCGGTTCCGGTGCGGCGGGGCTTTTGATTCCCGCTATTTTTTCATGTGCAGCACATCGACGAGCGTAAAGCCCGCGAGGTAATTGCGGACCGTCTCGTCGAGCCCCCGCCAAAGAGGATAGGTGCTGCATGCGGCGGAGTTTTCGCAGTTCTGACCCGCCTCGAGGCAGGCGACCGGCGCAAGCGTTCCTTCGGTCAGGCACAGGATATCATAGACCGAGTAGTCCTCCGGCGC
>DPCD01000060.1:0-4404 GCA_003516765.1 Clostridiales bacterium
CGCTACATGACAACCGGCAGCTATCCATGCTAGCGCAATGCGTCACCTTATTTTGTCCTTGACTTTGGGAGCAGTTTAAATTCCCGTTTGGGTCGCGTTTGGGTCAGACGGAAAAGTCGCAGAATTCTCCATCGAAAAAAGTTCGGAATATGCAGAAAAATCCGGCTGAAATCAGAAGATTTCAGCCGGATTTGGTCGGAGTGTCGGGATTCGAACCCGAGGTCTCTTGGTCCCGAACCAAGCGCGATACCAAACTTCGCCACACCCCGTTAGCTTGATTATTATAGTGAACAAATTGCGGTTTGTCAAGAGGAAAAGCATGATTTTCTGTGCGGCGCATAAAAATGAACCGGAGGCGATGAATATGGAGAAACGTTACCCGGAAACGACGCAACAAAGCGGACGAGTTGGGGTCCTGATTTCGCGGCTGGCACTGATGCTGGCGCTGGCAGTTCTGGTGCTGACGGTAAGAACCTGCTGCCCCGACGCGGTAGAGCAGGTGAAGGACTGGCTGGGACTCGGAAAAAACGGAAGAACGCGCGCGGCATTTTCTGCGCTGTCCGGCGCGCTGTCCGAGGGCGACGGCGTTGTCGCGGCGTTTGCCGAGTCTTATCAGACGCTTGCCGGTGAAACGCCTTGAGATCGCGCCCGGTTTTATTGCCGCACTGTGCCTGCTGCGGCTGCTGGTTGAGCCGGGTGTTTTCTGGAGCTTTCTTGCGGCGGCAGCGGCGCATGAGGCAGGGCATCTGACGGCGGCATTTGCCTTGCATGTAAAGGTGACGGGGATTCGGCTGGACGCGCTTGACGCGAGAATCCGCACGTGGGCTTCCGGTTACCGGCAGGAGGCAATCTGTGCGCTGGCGGGACCGGCGGCAAGTGTGCTGCTTTGTATTGCCATGAGAAAGGCGGACCCTGCGTGCGCGGCAATCAGCCTGCTGCTGGGGCTTTTTAACGCCCTTCCGGTGTTTCCGCTCGACGGCGGACGGGCGCTGCGCGCAATGCTGGGGCTTTTCCTGCCGCTTTCGCGCGCGGAGGCGATTTCCGGCTGGATCGGTCTTGCGGTGTGCGCGGCGGGGCTCGTGGGCGCGCTGCTCGGCGTCCGGAAATTTGGACTGGGTATGATGCCAGTGGCGGTCTGGGGCATTTTGCTGCTGCGGGTTTTGCGCTATGCGCAGGAAGAGGGGGCTTGTTTCTTACCTGCCGGTAAGGTATAATGTCAAAGACTATGAGAAATTTGAGGTAGAGCTATGACGGATACCTTGCACAGAATTCTGCCGCAGGTGCAGAAGCCCGCACGCTATGTCGGCGGCGAGTACAACCAGATTGTAAAGGACAGGCGAGACGTGGACGTGCGCGTGGCGTTCTGTTTTCCGGACACGTATGAGATCGGCATGTCCAACATCGGCATGCGCATTTTGTACGGGCTGATGAACGAACTGCCGGGCGTGTGGTGCGAGCGTGTGTTTGCGCCCTGGGGCGACATGGAAGAAAAAATGCGCGAGCATGCCATTCCGCTTTATACGCTGGAAAGCCACGACCCGGTCCGGGCGTTTGATCTGATTGCGTTTACGATCGGCTACGAAATGAGCTACACCAACATTTTGAATATGCTGGACCTTTCCGGCGTGCCGCTGCTGGCGCGCGAGCGGAAGGGATTGGAAAACATCGTTTTTGCCGGCGGCGTGTGCGCGGTGAATCCAGAGCCGCTGGCAGATTTCATTGACTTTTTCTCGTTCGGAGAAGGCGAGGAAATCACAAAGGAAATCATTTTCTGCTACCAGCAGGCAAAGAGGGACGGCTGCTCCAAGGAAGAATTTCTGCTGCGTATAAGCCGGATTGACGGGGTCTATGTGCCGTCTTTTTACGAACACAGCTACAACCCGGACGGAACGCTTGCTGCCATCACGCCGAAAAACGGCGCGCCCGCGAAGGTCAGAAAGCGCATCGTGCAGGACATGGATGCGGTGTATTTCCCGACAAAGACGATCGTTCCGTCGACGGAAATTGTCCACGACCGGACGAATCTGGAGATTTTCCGCGGCTGCATCCGCGGCTGCCGGTTCTGTCAGGCAGGATTCTGCTATCGCCCGGTGCGCGCGAAAGGCGTGGACACGCTCTGCCGGCAGGCGATCGAGTCGCTGGAGGACTCCGGCAACAGCGAGATGACGCTGGCAAGCCTGTCGACCTCCGACTACCGGCATCTTCCGGCGCTGGCAGACCGGCTGCTCGATTACTGCGAGCCGCGCAAGATCAATCTGTCTCTTCCGAGCCTGCGCGCGGACAATTTCTCGCGTGAGCTGATGCTGCGCGTGCAGAAGGTGCGCAAGAGCGGACTGACCTTTGCGCCCGAGGCTGGCTCCCAGCGCCTGCGTGACGCGATCAACAAAAATGTCACCGAGCATGAGATTCTGGAAACCTGCGCCACGGCATTCTCCGGCGGCTGGAACAGCGTGAAGCTCTATTTCATGCTGGGGCTTCCGACCGAGACCGATGAGGATGTGATGGCAATTGCGGAGCTGGTCAACAAAATTGTCCACTGCTGGCGCGAAACCGCGTCGAACAAAAAGCGGCGGCTGTCGATCAATCTTGCCACGGCGTTTTTTGTGCCGAAGCCCTTTACGCCGTTTCAGTGGGAGCAGCAGATCAGCTCTGATGAATATCTGCGGCGCGTGCATCTGCTGCAAAGCTGTCTGACGGCGCGCGGCGTCGACTACCGCTACCACGAAAGTGACCTCAGCCGGCTCGAGGCGGTGCTGGCACGCGGCGACCGGCGGCTTTCCAGGGTGCTGCTGCGCGCGCATGAGCTGGGCTGCAAACTGGACGGCTGGGATGAATATTTCCGGTACGATCTCTGGCTGCAGGCGTTTTCCGACTGCGGCGTAGACCCCGATTTTTATACCACGCGCGGCTTTGCAGAGGACGAAATCCTTCCCTGGCAGACGATGGACGTCGGCGTGAGCCGGGCGTTCTTTCTGCGCGAGCGGGCGCTTGCCTACCAGTCGGTCACGACGCCCGACTGCCGCACGAAATGCGCCGGGTGCGGGGCGCGGGCACTGAGCGAAAGAGGGGTGTGCGATGAATAGACTGCTGTTTGAAAAACGCGGCGACGCGGTGTATCTGTCGCATCTGGACCTGATGCGCGTGTTTCAGCGCGCGTTCAAGCGCGCGGACATTCTGATCTGGCACTCGCAGGGCTTCAGTCCCCGGGCGTATGTTTCTATTGCGCTGCCGCTTCCGGTCGGCATGGAGAGCCGGTGCGAGATTCTGGACTTTGAAATTGAAGACGGCGCGGTGGAGCTGCCGGCGCTTGCCGGACGGCTGAACGCGGTGCTGCCCGCGGGCATCCGGGTCTTATCGGCGTATGAGAGCGCGCGCAAGGTCAAGGAGCTGACGCGCCTGCAGGCGGAGGTCACGCTCGAATATGACGGCGGGATTCCGGAAGGCGCGCAGCAGGCGCTCGGCGCGTTTTTTACACGCGAAAGTATCGTCATTACCAAGCACAGCAAGAAGGGCGACAAAGAGGTCGACATTAAGCCGCTGCTGCATTCGCTGGAAATGACCGCCCGGAACCAAAACGAGCTGCGGCTGGTATGCGTATTGTCGGCGCAGAATCCGGGGCTCAATCCGCAGCTGCTGGTTTCGGCAATCGAAACGTATCTGCCGGAAAGGAAGCCGGACTTTGCGCGCATCTGCCGCATGGAGGTACTGGACGACGGGAACACACCATTTCGATAAAAGGAGAGAAGTATGCACGGACACGTTACCCTTTTGAGCTGGACGCCGGACATGGAGGCAATGATTGCCTCCGGCGGCAGAATTTCCACCATGGACGGCACAGCGGATGAAATCCGCGCAAAATCTCTTGCCGCCGGAAAAGAGAAAAATGAAAAGCTGATCGGAAAGGTCCTGTCCTCGGGGCACACGTCCGTTCTGGAACACGGCTACGTCAATCTGGCGTTTGAGAACGTGTCGGTGCTTGCCGAGCAGTTTCTGATTGAATTCCGCCTTGCTTCGTTCACGGTCAAGTCGCGCCGCTATGTCGACTTTTCCGGCGCGGGCTATGTTGCGCCGGAGCTTCCGTCGCCGCAGGCGCAGGCACTGTTTGACGAGACGGTCCGGGAACTGTTCCGGATTTACGACGAGCTGGAAGCGGCAGGCGTGCCGAAGGAGGATGCGCGGTTTGTGCTGCCGTACTGCTTCTGCAGCAACTTCTTCTGCTCGATGAACGCGCGAGAGCTGGTCTATGTGATGAATGAGCTGCGCTATGGGCGCGGAAAGGAAATCCGGGAGCTTCAGGAGCTGGGCGAGAGCCTGTTTTCCCAGTGCGAAGAGAAGCTGCCGTTTCTTGCGGTCAGAAAGCCGGGGGCTTATGAAAAAGCGCCGCTGCCGCTTCGTGCGGGCAAG
>DPCD01000060.1:4645-5798 GCA_003516765.1 Clostridiales bacterium
GGGCAAGCCGCTGGAAACTGCCGCGCAGGTAACGCTTCTGGATGGAACGCAGGAACCGGAGAGACTGATCTGCCGCGCCGCGTACCTTGCGCGCGGACAGCAGATGCCGGAGCTGACGCAGCGGGAGCAGACGGAGCTTCTGCGCGCGCTGCTGCAGGGAAACCGCAAGCGCGAGCTGGAGCAGGCGAGCTTTACGCTTCTGTATGGCGGCATGTCTCTTGCCGCGCTGACACATCTGACGCGCCACCGGATGCAGTCGCTTGCCGCGCCGGATTTGCTTGCAAACGCGCGGTATGATCGCTATGTGTTTCCCGAAAGCGTCAAAGAAGCTGGCATGGAGGCGCGCTACTGCGAGGCATTTTCACTGGCAGGCGAGGCGGCAGGGAAGCTCGCTTCCATGAATGCCGGAACGGACGCGCTGTGCTATCTTCTGGTCAGCGGGCTCCGGGTGCCGGTCGTCTCGACAATGAACGCGGGCGAGCTATACACCTACTTCCGCCTGCGCACGTGTCAGAGGGCACAGTGGGAAATCCGGGAGCTGGCGACCGAGGCGCTGCGCGTTCTGCGGCAGGCGCACCCGATGCTTTTTTCGCTCTACGGTCCGACATGCTTTGTCTCCGGCACCTGCCCGGAGGGCAGAATGTGCTGCGGGAAGACGGCGCGGGTCCGCGAAGTGTTTGCCGGAAAGCTGTAATAGAAACGTCCTGCGGTGCTGTTTGTGCAGCGCTGCGGGGCGTTTTTTCTTAGGAATTCTTAATTTTTCGGGGAAATGCCGGATATCATGCTATACTGGAAAACAATCGTTCCTGCCGCGCAGACTTTTTGTGCCGGAAGGGAACCGGGCAGGGCGTGAGAACGTCCAAACAAAGAAGGGAGAAATACATACGATAAGTTCACATAATCTTGATTCCAGAATGGAAGGGAGCACACATATGAACGCAAAACGATGGATGGCGCTGTTTCTGGCGCTGACGCTGGCAATCACCATGCTTGCCGGCTGTACAAAGAAAACCGAAACACCGGTGGCGGACCCTGAGCAGGGACAGACGGAGCAGGAGCCGGAGCAGGAAACGCAGAACCAGACGCAGCCTGTTACGCCGCAGCAGCCGGAGCAGGAAGAAAAGCCGCAGCCGGAAGAGCCGACGCCCGACGA
>DPCD01000171.1:0-222 GCA_003516765.1 Clostridiales bacterium
GTTAGGCCTGCAAGCATCGGCGCCGTCGGCATGCGGCGCGCATAGCACACCACGCCTCCGGCGGCGCAAAACAGCGCAAGCAGCGGAACAAGCCACAAAACAAGCTTTGACAGCGGCTGCTTTAAGCTGGATTTTGCCGGGAAGTAGGCAAGCAGCATGCCGGGAATCACCACGCCGAGCTCCAGAATTGGACGCAGCTGCTCCATTATGCCATCCGCCCCC
>DPCD01000171.1:536-819 GCA_003516765.1 Clostridiales bacterium
ATGCGGAAGGCGGCGCCTTCCAGGTCCTTCGCGTGTTCCAGATTTACGATCACGCCGCGCCCGCACACAAAAAAGCGTGTGTCATCCTTTAGTGGGGAGATGAACGACTTGAAGGGTTGGCGTGTGGCAAGCGTCTTTTGAACCGTCGTATGGACGTAGATCATGTGGGCAAAATGCTCGGCATAGACAATATCCCGATACCGCAGCCGGAACTCGCTCCCGTCTACCCGCAGTGTCATAAATTTCTCCGGCTGCGGTACGCGGGCAAGCAGCTCGTCCGTCA
>DPCD01000171.1:1050-1301 GCA_003516765.1 Clostridiales bacterium
AAGGGCTTGACCAGATAGTGCAGCGCCCGGACCTGAAATCCCTCCAGCGCATGATCGGTGGAGGTCGTGGTAAAAACCAGCAGACAATCCGTATCGGTTTTGCGCAGCTCTTTTGCTGCCTCCATGCCTGTCATGCCATTCATATAGATATCCAGAAATGCGGCAGTAAAGGGAGCTTTCCTTACTGCTTCCAGAAATTTCTCACTGCTTTCGTATTCCAGAATATCTGCCTGCACATTTCTCCGGTGAAG
>DPCD01000171.1:1496-3183 GCA_003516765.1 Clostridiales bacterium
CTCCAGCCGGTCTTTCAGCAGTGCACGTTCCGCGGCAAGATCATCCACAATCGCAATTCTCATGCAGCGAATTCTCCTTCCTCTTCCTGCACATATTCAAATCCAAAGTGATTATATCACAGAGCGTCAAGGTTGGAGAAGCCACAACCCCGGAATTCGTGCCATAATCGTCTCATTCGTGCCACGGCGCTTGAAAGACCGGCAGAACCTTTTTATACTGAGCGTAAGCAAGGCGTCAAATTGGATTCAGGAAGGAGGGCGGTCTGTGTATCGTATTGCCGTACTGGCAGAACAGGAAGCGGAGCGGCAGCGCTATGCCGAACAAATCACCCGGTTCTGTGAATCGAAGGGGCTGTTTCCTCAGGTCGTGCAATATGACGACCAGGAACGCTTTTTTGAAACGGCGCAGAAAGATGCTCCAACCAATGCTGTCATTGCACTCTCCGGGGTGGCAGGGCTGAATGCAGCGGAGCACCTTCGTTCCTTATGTCCCGTGTGCCGGATGATCTGGTGCAGTGATCTTGATTTCTCGCTTCACGCCTTCCGACTGCGGGCCGATTATTTCCTGCTGAAGCCCGTTTCTGAGGAAGCGTTTCAACTGGGACTTTACACCTGGCTCGCATAAAACCCCAACAAACTGTATGAAAAATAAATAAATGGAGGATATTTTGATGAAAATGGAAAAAGTATTACGCTCTGCGCTGCTCCTGCTGCTGGCTGCTGCGCTCTGCCTGAGCATAGCAGCCTGTACACAGACGCCAGCCGAGTCTTCCCCGGTCTCTGAAACGCAGACGCCCGAAACGGCCGCATCAGGGAAAGCCTCGCCGGAGGATGATATGCCGGAGGACGCTGGCACAGAGGAGACCCCGGCGTCCGACGCATTGTCCTCTGCACTGCCGGTCAAGACGCTGCGCGCCAAGCGTGTCGACGAAAACCCCTATATGGCAAAGAGCGACGCGAATATTCACCACGACGGCTACAACACCGACTCGACGGATGAAGTTCTGCCGCTCGGCATCTACCCGGAAATCAACGTTTCCTATGAGAAAACCAACGCGAACGCTTCGCCCGCCATTTACTTTGACAGCTATGGCCACGCGGTCGTGCCGCTGCTCGGCGGCATCGCCATCCGCGACTTAAACGCCGAAGAGACGAAGACGCTCGGCTATTTCTCCCCGAAGCAGCATGACGGCGGCGGCTACGTCATCCAGAGCTCGTACACCTTCCTGGATGCGGAAAACCGCATCGTCTGCCCGACCAGCAACAACCATGTGCTGATGCTGCGCGCAACCGATGAAGCGGGCAATGTCCTTCCCGAGTTTGAAAAGGTGCTCGACATCGACATCAAGGCAGCGGCTGAGGCCGCGCTCGGCAAGACGCTGGAGCAGAATCTTCTGTCCGTGGTCTTTGACTACGAAGGAAACCTCTGGTTTGCAACCGGCGGCTTTCGCATCTACCCGGAGCGTGAGCAGCAGGGCGTACTGGGATATATCGCACGTTCCGCCATCGATGCGATTCTAAGCGGCGAACAGACTGATCTCTCTGATGCAGTCTTTGTCTACGAGCTTACTCCCGGTGAGGGTGCAGAAAACGGCATTGCCGCCTCCAAAGACGGCGCAGTCATCCTGACGAACCAGAACTGCTATCTGCTGCGTGCCAATAACGGTGTCGAGGCTGTCTGGTGCAC
>DPCD01000171.1:3342-3813 GCA_003516765.1 Clostridiales bacterium
GGTGTCGAGGCTGTCTGGTGCACGCCGTATGAGAGTGTCGGCGCAAAGGTCAGCGGCGAGGGCGACAAGACCACCGGCGGCGGTCTTGCATGGGGCGGCGGCTGCTCTCCGTCGCTGACGCCGGAGTTTGTGATGTTCACCGACAATGCTGACCCCGTCAAGCTGCTGGCTCTGGATATGAAGACCGGTGAGATCGTTGCAAGTCTGCCAGTGCTGGACGATCTGCCCGAGGGCTATCAGGTGGCGGTTGAAAACTCTGCCATCGTCTATGACGACAGCGAAGGCACTGTCAGCACCATCGTGTGCAACTGGTTCGGCGCAGGCAACGCAGGTCTTGCCGACCCCAACAACGACTCCTCCATTCAGAGCTATGCCAACATTTA
Source organism: Clostridiales bacterium (assembly GCA_003516765.1). Taxonomy (GTDB): domain Bacteria; phylum Bacillota; class Clostridia; order Oscillospirales; family Oscillospiraceae; genus CAG-170. The sequence continues at coordinate 3,726 of DPCD01000171.1, forward strand.
TGACCAGAACTGGTTGATGAAGGGCAACTGCATGATCGCGCCCGGCGTCGAACGTGTCGATACCATCAAAACCGATTCCGGCTATGAG
>DPCD01000105.1:0-692 GCA_003516765.1 Clostridiales bacterium
ACGGCGGCAAGCTCGCCCGCGATGCAAAGATACAGATGCGAATATGCCGCAGGCAGCGACCGGAATTTCTCTTCGTCGCCCGCAGGCACATGGCAGCCTTCGTCCTCAAAGACGAAGTGCGAGCTGCCGATGATGACCTTTTTGCCCTCGACCATGCTGGAAATGCCATGCGCGACGATATACTGCACCTGCGAGTGGTATTCCTCGTGGCTCAGTCCGCGCTCCTTTGCCGCCTCGACCACGGCGTTTGCCATCGAGTGCGGGTAGTGCTCTTCCAGGCACGCGGCAAGACGCAGCATGTCTTCTTCTTTGTAATCGGCAAAGGTGACGATGTCCGCGACTTTCGGCGTGGCGTAGGTGAGCGTGCCGGTCTTGTCGAAGACGACGGTGTTTGCATTTGCAACTGCCTCGAGGAATCTGCCGCCCTTGACGGAGATGTGGGACGCGCTTGCCTCGCGCATTGCGGACAAAACCGCAATCGGCATGGCAAGCTTGAGCGCACACGAGAAATCGACCATCAGCACGGCAAGCATCTTTGTGACGTTCCGGGTCAGCAGATACGTCAGTACCGTGCCGCCCAGCGTATAGGGAACAAGCCGGTCTGCAAGACGCGCCGCCTTGTCCTCGGCGGTGGACTTGAGCTTTTCGGACTGTTCGATCATTTTGACGATGCGGTCGTACCGACCGCCGCC
>DPCD01000105.1:905-1156 GCA_003516765.1 Clostridiales bacterium
TTTTCCACGCGGAAGACGCACTCACCCTCCTCGCAGACGGTGCCTGCGTAGACGAAGCTGCCTTCGTGCTTGACAACCGGCATCGACTCTCCGGTCATGGACGACTGGTTGACCATTGCCTCGCCCTCGACCACCTTTCCATCGAGCGCGATGAGGTTGCCGGTGCGGACGACCACGAGGTCGCCTTCCTTCACGGACGAAACGGGCACAAGGACCTCGGTCTCATTTGCTTTGACCCAGACCTGATCGAC
>DPCD01000105.1:1433-1643 GCA_003516765.1 Clostridiales bacterium
CGCAGCATGAACATCACGGAGCCTGCGGTGTCGAAATCGCCGCGCACCATCGAGACCGTCACGGCGGTTGCATCCAGCACGGCGACGGAGAGCTTTCCGTGCAGCAGCGCGCTGAGACCTTCCTGGATATACTTGACCGAACGGACCATCGCGATGACCGCGCGGACCGAAAGCGGCAGGAATAATTTAGAGAACGCACGGCGCAGGACG
>DPCD01000105.1:1863-2217 GCA_003516765.1 Clostridiales bacterium
AGCTTGTCTTCAAACTCGCGGTTGAGTTCGCGCGGCGTGTGCGCCGGAACAAGGTCCATCGTCTCCGCCTTCTGGAACGAGAACGCGGCAAGCGCGCGGATGACCGTTTCGCGGGCGCAGGGATAGACGATCACGGCGTCGCAGGTACGGTCGAAAACCTGAACGGTTTCCGCGCCCGTTGCGTGCTTGAGATAGTATTCCAAAACGTCTGCCTGGCGCAGCGTCATACGGGAGCAGGACAAATGGACCCGCAGTCTGCCGCGCGATTCATGCAGAATCTGACATTTCATAAACAGGGCTCCTCCCAAATTGGCTTCAAAGAAAGGAGAGCCGCTTGGCGGCTCTCCCGGCGTG
>DPCD01000105.1:2448-6523 GCA_003516765.1 Clostridiales bacterium
TCGCCCCGCAGGGCGAAATAAAACGGAAATCCGTTTTATCCGGTGGCTTTGCCAGCCGGAAAAACACTTCTCGCCTCGTAAGTGTGGAATTTGCGCGCCTTTGGTGCACAAATTATGCGCGTAGTCGAGGCGCATTCTTTTTGCCGGGAAAGCGGCAGCTTTTTCGGCAGCTCCGAAGGACCGCAGAAGCGGTCCTTCGGGGAAGCAGTTATTCTGCTGCGGGCGCTTCCGCTTCCGAAGCGTCTTCCACGACGGCAGCTTCCTGCGCCGCAAGGCGCGCCTCGTTGATATCCTTGGCGTCGGCGTAGACATCCTCCGCACCTTCGCGGACGGTGGTGGCAGCCTTCATGACGCAGTCCTTGGCGCGAAGCACGGCAGCGGTGGTGTGCGCGTAGACCTTCTTGGCGTCTTTGCTTCCGAGAATTTTCAGACCAGCAGTTCCGAACAGAACGCCGGCAGCGAACAGACCGAGATGTTTCATCTGTAAAACCTCCTGCTTTTTGGTGTCTGGCGGTATTTGCCGCCATCGCGGTTAGCCATCTTTAACTGTGAGGACAATATAGCACAGGCTCGAAAAAAATGCAAGACCGGTTTCAACAAAAAGGGCATATTTTCGGAAGAAAATCCTGTGCAGCTTGTCAAAATGAGAATTAATTGTTCGCTTCATTGGATTGCGCGGAAAGAAATCCACGCCGCGGCAACCTGCGCGGGCAGCGCTTAGAATGCCCAGGTGCCGTTTCTGAAAATCGGAACGGTCCTGCCGTCTTCGCAGGTCGCGTCGATGGAAAGGTCTTCTGTGCCGATCATGAAGTCCTCGTGAATCATCGAATCGTTGACGCCGAGCTTGCGGCACTCGTCGAGCGTTTTGTGCTCGAAGTCATCGATCGTGTCGGCAAAGCCCATGCCGAGCGCCAGATGGCAGCAGGCGTTCTCGTCAAAAAGCGTGTTGTAAAACAAAATGCCGGACTGGTTGATGGGAGAGTCGAACGGCACCAGCGCGCACTCGCCGAGATACGAACTTCCCTCGTCCATTTCAATGAGCTTCGTCAGAAGATCGTTGTTTTCCTCCGCGTGCCACTCGACGGCTTTTCCCTCGTGGAAGCGAATCCAGAAGCGGTCAATGAGCTGCGACTGGTAGGAAAGGGGCTTCGAGGAATAGACGATGCCCTCGGCTTTTCCGCGCATCGGGGAGATGAAGCACTCCTCAGACGGAATGTTCGGGTTAAAGACAATGCCCTGCAGGCTCTTTTCCGCGCCGCCGCAGAAGCGTGCCTCCGGAATCATGCCGACATGAAAATCCGTGCCGTTGGATGCCTTGTAATGAAGCTCGCGGATGTGCAGGCTGTTGAGGTACGCGCACCGGTCGTGCAGATCCTGATTGTGCGCCTGCCACGCGGCAATGGGGTCTTCCGTGACGCGGGAGGTCGCGAGAATCGCCTCCCAGAGCTTTTCGACTGCCTGGCTGGCGCGCAGGTTCGGGAAGAGCTTCTTTGCCCACTTTTCGCCGGGCACTGCCGCGATGCACCACTGGTATTTGTTTTCGATCTGGTCGCGGTAGCCCTTGATGATCGGGTACTTCTTCTGCTGCGCCTTTGCCATCTTCTCCTGATTGACGCCCTTGAGCCCGTCGGGGTCTTCTGAAATCAGGTAAATCCGGCAGGGAATGGTGTCGACGTAGTGCTGCCAGCGCGCCTGCTCGTAGTTATCGAGCTTCGACATCGTGGTCAAGCTGCGGTAGCGCACGTGAAGCTTGTCGATCGGCTGATGGCTCCAGTCGACGACGACCTTCTTTGCCTTCCGCTTATAGCATTCCTCGACCAGCATCGTCACGAACTCCGGCTGGTCCAGCTCTGCCTGGATGAAGACCTCCTGCCCCTTCTGAATGTTGACGCCGCAGGCGGCAATGAGCTTCGCGTAGGAACGAAGAACGGTTTTTTTCATAGCATATCGCCTCAAAATTTCAAGATTATATTTGTATCATATCACGTTTATCCGCATTTGAAAAGCGGTTTGCCGGGAAAATGGATTGAAAGCGGAACGTTTGCATGATATAGTGGGAGTATTACAACAAACGTTGGAGGCAGCGATATGAAAAAGACCCTTGCAAAAGAGCTTCTGCAGTTTATAGAGAAAAGCCCCAGCACCTATCACGTGATTGAAAACGTCCGCGCGCGGCTGCTGGCATCGGGCTATACGGAGCTGGAAGAAAACGCACGCTGGAGCCTTGCGCACGGCGGAAAGTATTTCCTTACGCGCGGCGGCACGTCGTGTATCGCGTTCCGGGTGCCGGAACAGACAGCGCACGGCTTTATGCTGACCGCCAGCCACAGCGACAGCCCGTCTTTTAAGATCAAGGAAAACCCCGAGCGCACGGCGGCGGGGCACTATCTGCAGCTCTCGACCGAAAAATACGGCGGCATGCTGATGGCGCCGTGGTTCGACCGTCCTCTGTCTGTCGCGGGGCGCGTGCTGGTCGACACCGAAGACGGCATCGAGACGCGGCTCGTGAACATCGACCGGGACCTTCTCGTCATTCCGAGCCTTGCCATCCATATGAACCGCACGGCAAACGACGGGGTCAAGCTGCTGGCAAATATCGACACGCTGCCGCTGCTGGGCTCGATCAACAATCGAGACTGCTTCTTAAAGCTCGTCGCAGAAGCTGCCGATTGCCGCCCGGAGCAGATTCTGGGGCATGATCTGAGCCTGTATGTGCGCCAGCCGGGCGTAATCTTCGGCGCGCAGGAGGAGTATCTCGCCAGCCCGAAGCTCGACGATCTTGCCTGCGTCTTTACAACGCTCGAGGGCTTCCTCGCGGCAAAGAGCGCCGAAAGCATCCCGGTTCTGTGCGTGTTCGATAATGAAGAGGTCGGCAGCCAGACGCGGCAGGGCGCGGCGTCTTCCTTGCTGCGCGATACGCTGCGGCGTGTGACGCAGTCGCTCGGGATGACCGACGGACATCTGGCGCGGATGCTCGACGAGAGCTTCCTTCTTTCGTGCGACAATGCGCACGCGCAGCATCCGAACCATCCGGAATTTGCAGACGCGGGCAACTGCCCGTACTTAAACGAAGGCGTCGTTCTCAAATTCAACGCCAACCAGCGCTACGCGACCAGCGGCGTGTCCGCCGCGCTCTACCGCAAGCTGTGCGAAAAGGCGGGCGCGAAGGTGCAGGTCTACGCCAACCGCTCGGATATTCCCGGCGGCTCGACGCTCGGCTCGATTGCGAGCACGCTCGTGCCGGTGGAAATGGCGGACATCGGACTTGCGCAGCTGGCAATGCACTCCTGCTTCGAGACGGCAGGCGTTTCAGACATTCTCGACATGGTGAATATCTGCACGGCGATGTTCTCGTCGAGCATTGAAAAGTCCGGCGGACGTATCCGTCTGGTATGACGGGAGGCAGCATGGAGAAACGACAAACGGTTCTGGTGATGGCGGAGCGCAGCGCAGAAATCACGGCGCAGCTTGCCGCGCGGTTTGACTCCCGGTGCGAGCTTCTGTTTGCAGAGAACGAGCCGGATTTCGGCGCCGCGCTTTCCCGTGCCGACGCGATCATCGGAGAGCCGGAAGAGGTGCAGCTGCAAAATGCGCGGGCGCTTTCCTGGCTCCAGCTCACCTGGGCGGGCGCAGACAAATATGCGCGCATGGCGCGCTTTCCGGCAGGCGTTACGCTCTGCAATGTCTCCGGCGCGTTCGGAACGGTCATTTCCGAGTATGTGCTGGGCAGTATCGTCGCGCTTTATCGCGCGCTGCCGGTCTATTGGAGCCAGCAGAAGGCGCATGTCTGGCAGCAGCACGCGAAGGGCAGTACAATCTGCGGAAAGCGCGCGCTCGTCTTCGGCATGGGAGACCTCGGCGCAAATGTTGCGCGGCGGCTGTCCGCGTTCGGCGCGCAGGTCACGGGCGTCCGGCGCACAAGACGTGAAGCATTGCCCGCGGGGTTTGCGGATGCTTACACCATGGACAAAGCGGATGAACTTTTGCCGCAGGCGGACATCGTCGTCAACTGTCTGCCGTCCACACCGGAAACCGAGGGCTTTCTGACGCGCGAGGGCTGATATGCTCCCCATAG
>DPCD01000131.1 GCA_003516765.1 Clostridiales bacterium
TCGGCGTCGATGAGGTCGATGACCGCCTCTGCCTGCGTCAGATCCATCTGCCCGCTTAAAAACGCGCGCTTGGTAAACTCGCCGGGTCCTGCCTGCCGGAAGCCGACCGACAAAAGCGCGGAAAGCCCCGCGCGCAGGACGGCGGGAGAGCCGTGGCACTGAAATTCAACCGTGTCTTCTCCGGTGTAGGAGTGCGGCGCGCGGGAGACAAAGACCATTGCCTCGTCGATCGGGCGGGACTGCTCGTCATAGAGCGTGCCGCGCGATAACAGCCGGTCCGGAAGATCGGACATGGGTTCTTTGGAAGACAGCGTGAAGACCTTGTTGGCAAGATCAATGCAGCCGTCTCCCGACATGCGCAGAATGCCGATGCCGCTGCGCACAAAGCCGGTTGCGATGGCGGCGATGGGATGTGCCATAGATATCACCTCCGTGACGAAAGTTACTGGAAGACGACGTCCACACCCTTGAGCATCAGGGGATTGACGTCGAAGATTGCCTTGTCGCCGAGCTTGCAGTTGACGTTTGTCACGTCGACGACGGTGTGAAGCATGCCGATGTGCCCGAGCACCCGGCAGCGCTTGCCGCCGAGCAGAACGGTGTAGCCCTTGCGCCCGAAGATCAGGTGCCTGAGGTTTGAGAAGACTGCTCGCAGGCTGTCTTTGCGGCGGGTCAGATCGTTTCCCATCTGGCAGCCGAAGCCGTTGTACCAGCCGACGGGAAGAACCGCGATGCGGGTGGGCTTTTTCGCGCGCCAGCCTGCGCCGTAGCCGCAGGTGTGCCCCTTGGGAAGCCAGCGCAGCTCGTCGACGGTCGCTTCCAGCGTGCCGACGCGCTTGAGATTATAGCTGCCCTTGAAGGAAAGCCTGCCGAGGATTGCCGAGCCGACGCGCACGGCGTCCATCGCGTAATTGGGAAAACGCAGAAGCCCGGCGGAATTACAGCAGTGGCAGATTCCGACGTCGAAGCCCTTTTCCTGCAGCTGGCGGATGACGGAGCGGAAGCAGACCATCTGAAGATCGGTCGCTTTTTTGTTGCAGAACGCGCTGTGGAAGTGCGTGTAGATTCCGCACAGGTCGAGTCCGTCCATGTAGGAATAGAGGTGCAGGAGCTTGTCCATCTCGCCGGGAAGAAAGCCATAGCGCCCCATGCCGGTGTCGATCTCGATGTGCGCTTTGACCTTCTGCTTGCGCTGCGTGGCGATGCCGTTGAGCACTGCCGCGTCGTCCTGGCTGGAGACGGTTAACACGACGTCCAGGTCCAGAAGCTGATGGACCTCGTCGACATCGCAGGTCGGGCGGATCATGAGGATTTGCTGGGTGAAGCCCGCGCCTCTGAGCTGCTTTGCGTCCGAGACCTCGGTCACGCAGAAGGTATCCACGCCGGCATCGCGGCAGATGGCAGCCAGGGGAACGAGACCCAGACCGTAGCCGTTTCCCTTGATGACGGCAAACAGGCGCGCTTTTCCGGCGCGCTTTTTGAGCGTCTCGAGATTCTGGCGGATGGCGGCGGATTCAACCAGGTAACGTTTCATGCGTGTTCTCCTTTATTTTCCACGGTTGCGAATGAGGTAGACCTGTTTGCGCAGTTCCTTGAAGACGGACGTGCCGTGCTCGACCGCCCAATAGATAACGGGGGAGAGGACAAGATCCATCTCGCCGACAAACTCGGTAAAATCGCCGCCGAAGCCCTGCTTGAAGCGGAACAGACCGTAGAGCGGGTTATCCTCCGACACGTCGCCGGAGACGCCGCGGAAATCGTAGATACGGCAGTTCGTTTCGACTGCCCACTGAATCATGCGCCATTGGAGCAGATAGTTGGGCATCAGATTGCGGTGCTCGTTACTCGACGCGCCATAGAGATACCAGACTTTGTCGCCGTAGTGAATGGCGAGGGTGCCGGCAATCGGGGTATCGCTGGGGTCGAACGCCATATAGAGCCGGGCATGCTCGCCCAGATTGTCGAGCATTGCCGCAAAGTATTCGGGCTTGCGGGTCACGAAGCCGTCGCGCACGCCGGTCGTGAGCATCAGATCGGAGAACGCGGGGACCATCTCCTTGCCGCAGATGCGGACCGTGACGCCCTTGCGCTCGGCGAGGCGGATGTTATAGCGCCATTTCTGGTGGAAATTCGCAAGAAGCTCCTCTTCCGTCTTTCCTTCGACGTTCAGGCGGAAGACGTAGCGCGGCTGGATTGCCTCGAAGTTTTTGCCGCCTTCTTTGGCGCGGAAGCCGAAGCTTTGGAGCATGGAAGAAAAGGCGGTGTTGCTCGACGGAACGTCGGGGTCGATCTTGATGACATAGGATTTGTATTTCTTTGCCAGCGCCCGCGCGCCGTCCAGAAGCTGAGAAAATGTCTCGCGGTCGTCAAGGTCGCACACCGGACCGCGGCAGCCGTACATGAGGGTTCTGCCGATACCGGGGACCTTGCGCGTCATGACGGCAAGGCTTCCGCGGATAGCGCCGTCTTCGCCGCGTACGGCGATGGCGTCCCACTGCCACATGGGCTTCTGCTTGCCCCAGAGATAGCTCTGGGCAAAGTTTCCCTTGGGGTGGGACTGGACAAAGGCTTCGTATTCCGGAAGCGTTTTTTCGGTAATGAATTCGTACATGCTGTTCGCTCCACATCTATATATTGTATTACGCGAGCGGTTTCGCGCAAAAAGGCAAAAATCGTATCTAATATCTTACCATATTTATGCCGCATATGCAAATGCTGCCGTATAGTTTTTCCCGCTTGGCGGCACAATAATTCCCACGAGGTGAAATGCGATGGTAGACGGACGGGCGCTTACGGCGCAGTTTGAAGATGCGGCGGATTTTGAGACGCGCAAGGTCCTTTGCGGCGGGCAGCTGCTGACGGTATTGTTTCTCGACGGGCTGACGTCGGGCGGGGATATTGCCGAGCAGGTCGTGCGCCCGCTGGCGCAGATGGCGGACGAGGCGCGCGAGGAGGTCTTGTACACACGGGCGCTGCAGGGCGGGGTCTGGTGCGCGTCGGTCAAAGAGCCGGAGTCGACGCAGCAGGCGGCGGAGCTGCTGGTGAACGGTTTCTGCGTGATTTTGTTTCCGAAAAGCGGGAAGGCGCTCGGCTGCGAGGTGAAGACCGGGGAAAAGCGCAGCCCCTCGCCGCCAGAGACGGAGAACACAGTCAAGGGCGCGAAGGATGCGTTTACCGAGACGCTGCGCACGAACACGAGCCTGGTGCGGCGGCATCTGAGAACGCCGGGGCTGCGGCTTTCGGAGACGGTGGTTGGAAGAAGGACGCTGACGAAGGTCACGGTCTGCTGGATCGACGGTCTGACGGACCCGGAGCTGCCGCGCAGGATGCAGGAGAGACTTTCTTCCATCGACATTGACGGCACGCTGTCTCCGGCGGCGATCGAGGAATATGTGACGGGGTCCCGGCGGACGGCGTTTCCGCTTCTGGAATACACCGAGCGGACGGACCATTTCTGTCAGGGCTTGCTCGACGGGCAGGTGGGGCTGCTGGCCGACGGGCTGCCGCTGGGGTATCTGGCGCCGGTGGGGCTGGGGCGGCTGATGCGCTCGCCCGAGGACCGGGCGACGGATTTTTTCTCGGCATCGATGCTGCGGCTGCTGCGCTATGCGGCGCTGGGGGTGAGCCTGCTGCTGCCGGCGCTTTACGCGGCAATGGCAATGTTTCATCAGCAGATGCTGCCGACGAAGCTGCTGCTGTCGATCATCGAGAGCAAGCAGAACGTGCCGTTTTCAACGCTCTTGGAGGTGCTGGGGCTGCTGTGCGCGTTTGAGCTTTTGCAGCAGGCAGGGCTGCATCTGCCGCAGGCGGTCGGGACGGCGGTGTCGATCATCGGGGGTCTGGTCGTCGGTACGGCGGCGGTGGACGCGAAGCTGGTGTCTCCGGCGGCGCTGATTGTGACGGCGTCGAGCGGCATCTGCGGCTTTACGCTTCCCAATCGGGAGCTTTCTGACGCGGTGCGCCTGTGGCGGTTTGTATTGACGGTTCTGGCAGGGCTCTGGGGACTGTTCGGCGTGACGGTGGGGCTGCTGCTTTTGCTGACGGAGCTGGCGGGGCTGGAAAGCCTCGGCAGGAGCTATCTTTCGCCGTTTGGCAGGGCGGAGGTCAAAGGAGCGCTGGTAAGACCGCGGCTGGTCCGGCAGAAATGGCGCGATGGGGCGCTGAAGCCCATGGATGATCAGAATCAGAGGTGACGAGGTTTGAGAAAACTGGCAGGATTTTTTGCGGCGCTAGCCGCGCTGGCGCTGGCGTTTCGCTTTGGCGGCGGGGCGCAGGATGTGTCGGAGCTGGTGCCGGTGCAGGCGCTGGTGATTGACGCACAGAACGGGGAAATCACGGTGACGGCGGATACGCAGGACGTGGGGCGCGGGGGAAGTCTCGACGCGGCGCTTTCCGATCTGCGCGCCGGGTGCGCGGGGACGCTGTTCACGCAGACGGCGGAGCATGTGGTTCTGACGCAGAAGGCGTGGTTTTTGATGCCGCAGGTGTGCGTGAGCGCGCAGCTTCGCCCGGCGGCAAAACTATACCGCGCGGTGGGACAAAGCATTTCAGCGGAGCGGGCGCTTTCGTTTTTACAGGCGCATCCGGGGGAGCTGACGCTTTCCCGGGCGCGGGCAGCGCTGCTGGAAAATAAAGAGGTACAGGCGGCAGTGCTGGTGCAGACGGGAGGAGGCTTCCGGCTTGGAGGATAGAATTTCTGGGCGGCAGGTGGGCGCATGGGGCTTTTGCGCAATGAGCGTGCCGGCGGTTTTGACCTGCGCGGGGCTCGGCTGGGGCTGGGTGCTGCTGGGCTGCGCGGCGGTGGCTTGTTATTTATATGTAAGCGGAACGCTGACAAACGGAGCGGTGGATCTGCTTGCGCTGACGCAGGAGGCGTTCGGGAAGACGCTGGGGCGCGCGGTTCTGGCGCTGGGCGGGGCGTTTTGCCTGTTGGCAGCAGCGCAGACGGCAGACAGAGCATCGATGGCGTTTCCGGACCAGACAAAGGCGCTGGCAGCGCCGGCAGTGATTCTGCTGGCGGTGCTTTCCAATCGGAAGGGCGCGCAGCAGGCGGCAAGAGCATGCGGGGCGCTGTTTTTGCTGCTGGCAGGGCTGTACGCGGTGATTGTACTGGCGTCGCTCAAAAATGCGGAGGTCCGGTGGATGGCGCCCTGGGGCGGGGCAAGGCAGACGGTTCGGGTGATTCCGGCGATGCTGAGCCTGGCGAGTCTTCGGTATCTGCCAGACCGGCAGGGGCGGACGAAGGGCGGCTGGCTGGGCGCGCTGACGCTGCTGCCGGCGGTACTCGCAGCGGTAACGGCAGGATGTCTGTCTCCGAGACTGACGCAGCAGCTGGAGCTGCCGTTTTATACGGTGAGCCAGAGTTTATCGGTGCTGGACGTGATGGAGCGGCTGGAGCCGCTGGTTTCGGCGGCGCTTCTGATGGGCTTTTTCGCGCTTGAGAGTTTGCTTTTTGCCAGCGCGCGGGCGCAGCTGGAGCGGGTTGTGCCGGAAATTTTCAGAACGCCATGGGGAAGCTGGGCGCTTGGCGCGCTGACGTTCGGGCTGCACTTTGTGACCGGCTCGATCGGCGAGAATGCATGGGCGCTGGGCGCGGCTGTATGTTGGGGGATTCTGCCGCTATTAACACAACTAATAGTAGCCATAAAATAATTTGCAAAAATTCGAAAAAAAGGGTTGACAAACGGCTTTTGCTTTGATAATATATGCGAGCGCTCGAGAGAGTGACAGCAAAGCGGATGCAAGTCAAGAAAGACTTCGAAAAAGATCGAAAAAAGTTCTTGACAAACAGATGAAGCTGTGCTAAACTAAATAAGTTCGCTGCGAGAGGGAAACCAATCAAAGCTGAACGAAATCACAAAAAGTTTTGAAGGACCTGAAAAAAGTTCTTGACAAACGAAACTTGATGTGATATAATGAATAAGCTCAATTGCGAGCGAGCCGCTGAGATAGCGGAGTGCACCTTGTAA
>DPCD01000155.1 GCA_003516765.1 Clostridiales bacterium
GTGTATGAAAACTGGACGGATGTGCCGGGCATTCTGACCGCCGATCCGCGCATCGTCAAAAATCCAGCGCCGATTGCCTCGCTCAGCTACCCGGAGCTGCAGCTTTTGTCGGGCGCCGGAACGCAGGTGCTGCATGAGAGCGCAGTTGCGCCTGTTCGCGCCGCACAGATTCCGCTGCAAATCCGCTCAACCTTCGAGCCGGAGCTTCCCGGCACACGCATCGGCTTTGAAGCCGGCGCCGGTCTGGAGAAAACGGGCGTGGTCGGCTTTGCAGGACGGCGGGCAGTATCGATGCTGCGCGTTTTGTTCCGGGAGGAGACGCGCGCGGACGCAGACACCCTGGTGCGCGCATGTCTTACGCAGCGCGGTGTGGAAGTGTTCCACAGCTCGCAGGGCGTAGAGGGGCTGTGCCTGCTGCTGATCGCAAAGCCGGGGCAGGACGCGCTGCATGCGGCGTGCGACGAGGTGCGCAGGCTCCTTCCCGGCGCGCAGGTGAAGCTGCGGGAGAATCTGGCTGCGCTGCTGGCGCTCTGCCGGACGACGCGGGAGGTTCCGAAGCTTGCCGCGGCAATGGAATCTGCCGGCGTTCCGGTCCACCATCTGGTCCAGACGCCGCCCGGGGCACTGTTCTGCGTCAACGACAGCCAGTACGAAACTGCACTGCGCGCGGCATACGCGCTCGCATTCGGCTGAGCGCTTGCTTTTCGGTTCGGCTGTGATACAATAGAAAAAAAGAAACAGGAGGCGCCTTCATGGAAAAACGACCGCTTTTACTCTGCACGGACCCCGGCATCGACGATTTTATCGCACTGAGCATGGTCCTTGCGCGCCCGGAATTCGACGTACTCGGCATGATTGCGCTGAGCGGAAACGTGGGACTTGACGTGACGGTCAACAACGCGCTGCTCGCGTGCGAATTAAACGGCAGATCGGATATTCCCGTCCTTGCCGGAAGCGCAAAGCCGCTGGCGCGCCCGGCGCGCTCTGCCAGCAACATCCACGGCAAAAGCGGTCTGGGGAAATCCACCGAGCTTTACGCGAAGGGTCGCCCGCTTGCCTCAAGCGGCGCAGATTTCATTTTGCAAATGGCGGAAAAATACGCGGGAAGACTTGAAATTCTCTCGCTGGGACCGCTGACGGACGTCGCGCTGGCGCTTCAAAAATCGCCGGAGGCTGCAAAAAAGATTGCGCGCGTCGTCGTCATGGGTGGCGGCATCCACGCGGGCAATGCGACAAAATACGCTGAGTTCAACATCGTCGCGGACCCCGAGGCGGCGCAGGTCGTTTTCTCCAGCGGCGTGAAGACCGTCATGATCGGGCTTGACGCGACGAACTGCTGCCTGCAGCCGCGCGCGGACATTGAACTTCTGCGCGCAGACACGGCGCTCGGGCAGCTCGTTCCCGCGATGCTGACAGACTATGCGGACGTCTACAAGCAGGTCCACAATCTGGACGGCATGATCGTTCACGACGCCATCAGCGCGGTCTATCTCTGGAAGCCAGAGCTGTTTTCGTGCCTTCCCTGCCGGATCGAGGTCTGTCTGATTGATGGCGAGCATCTGGGGCAGACCGTCCCGGAAGCGGGTGATACCTGCCTTGCCGCAACAAGCTGCGATGCACAGGCAGTACGTGAGGAAATTCTTTCCATGATGAAGCAGGTTATCGCCGCACATTGAGACACTGAGACGCTGAGACGCAAAGCGCCCCGGACGAAAGTCCAGGGCGCTCGATGATTACGGGGGAACTTGGATGTTCAGAACATAAAATACAGGTTCACACAGGCGAGGACAGCTGCAATCACCAAAAATACGGTGTAGATGATCCTGCTCGCCTTGGACTCGGCGTGTTTCCTGCAGAAAAAGAGATACATCGCCCATACAAGGTAAGTAAGAACCGTCAGCCAGCCGACGCGAATAAGCAGAGAAAGGAAGAACAGCATATTGACAATGCCCATGCCCCGCTCCGAAAAGAACACTTCCTTCAGCTTTTTCATCCCGCACCTCCACGAATTTCTTTTCCCCAGCATATCACAGCCTGCATCAACGTGCAAGACCGCCCGCAGATTGTTCTGCGGGCGGTCTTCTGCTTTGTTACTTTACCAGCTCTGCCTCGGCATCCTTGCCGAGTCTGCGGAGCATCGTCTTTTTGACGGCTCTGAAAATATTCTGGTAGCCGGTACACCGGCACAGGTGCCCGGACAGGAGCTTGCGCAGCTCGTCGTCCGTGTACTCCACGCCCGCGTTCAGAATCTCGGTCGCGGTCAGGATGAAGCCCGGCGTGCAGAAGCCGCACTGAATCGCCGTCTCGTCGATGAACGCCTTCTGGATATCCGAGAGCGTCCCGTCGGGGTTCATGAGCCCTTCGAGGGTGATGATGTTCTTGCCCTCTGCCCAGACGGCAAGATACAGACACGAGTTGATCGCCTCGCCGTCGATGAGAACCGTGCACGCGCCGCACTCGCCGACCTCGCAGCCCTTTTTGACGGAAGTCAGGTGGTAGCTGTTGCGGAGCATGTCGGTCAGACTCGCGCGGACGTCTACCATCTGCTCGCGCTTTTTGCCGTTGATTGTGCAGGTTACAAGCTTATACTGCGCCATTACACGTCACCTCCGCAGCGTTTGACCGATTCGACCAGGCAGCGCTTCGCCATTTCGACCGCAATGTGCTGCCGGAAGGCTTTGCTCGCGCGCCAGGAATCTCTGGGATGGATGTCCTCCAGAACGGTTCTGGAAAACGCTTCGATGTTTTCCAACGTGACTTCTTTTCCGTTGATTGCCGCTTCCGCGCTCGGCACGCGCATGGGGACAGGACCGGCGACGCCGTAGGCAATGCGCACGCGCTCGAAGGTTTTCTTGTCGGCAGACAACCGGCAGTTGACTGAGCAGCCGGTCGTCGCGATGTCCATCGCGTTGCGCATGGCATATTTAATATAGAAGCCCGCCGTGCGGTCGTAGGATTCCTTCGGAATGATGATCGCCGTCTGAATTTCACCGTCTGCGACGTTGATATCGACGGTACCGGCTTTGATATAGAAATCCTTGATAGGAAGATAACGCTTGCCGTTCTTGCCGGTCAGCTCGATGATTGCCTCCCAGGCATGCAGGGTGGACGCAGAGTCTGCCGACGTCACGCCGTTGCAGGTGTTGCCGCCGATGGTGCCGGCGTTGCGGATCTGGGGACCGCCGACCATGTCGACCGCTTCTCCGAGGACATTGATATATTTCTGAATGATCGGGTTGTGCGTGATGTGGGAGAAGGTAGTCAGGCTTCCGATGCGGATTGCCTCGTTTTCATCCAGACAGATGCCGCGGATTTCATCGAGCGCCTGAATGGAGATCAGCTCCTTGCCCGCGCGCTTGCCCTCTCGCATCTGCACGAGAACGTCCGTGCCGCCGGCGATAATCTGGGCTTCCGGATGCGCAAGCCGCAGCTCGATGGCGTTTTCGACGCTTGTCGCCTCATAGAGCGCTTTCATATCATACATGGCTTAGGTTCCCTCCTTCTCCCAGTCGTCGTGAATGAGTCCTGCTTTGGTAAACTCTGCAAACAGCACATGCGGCGTGATGGGCGTTTTGTCAATCGCGACGCCGGTCGCCTGCAAAATTGCGTTGCGGATGGCAGGCGCGCCGGAGCAGGCGGGCGGTTCGCCGAGCGCCTTCGTGCCGAACGGCGAGGTCGGCTCGGGGTTTTCCACAAACAGTGCCTCCAGGTTCGGGTGGTCCATGAACGTCGAGATCTTGTAGTCGAGCAGATTGTTGTTCAGGGGTCTGCCGGTCTTCTCGTCGAACAGCAGCTGCTCCGACAACCCGTAGCCGATTGCCATCGACATGCCGCCGTGGACCTGCGCCTCTGCCAAAGCCGGGTTGATGAGCTTGCCGCAGTCGTGGACATTCACGAGATTCAGGAGTTTGACCTTGCACATCGGAATATCGACCTCGACCTCGGCAAAGCTGCAGCCGAAGGAATAGGCGTTGTTGCGGATGGTATACGTCGACTCGGCGGTAATATGCTCGGAATCGGCGGCGTTATACTGCGCGGTCATTGCCAGCTCCTTGAGGCTCATGAGAACCTTGCCGTCCGTCACGCGAACGATGTTGCTGTTCTGAATGTCCATATTCTCGACCATCTGGCGCGTGAGCTTCGAGGCGTAGGCAAGAATCTTCTTTTTGAGCAGCTCGCCCGTCTGCCGGATGGAGAAGCCTGCGACATAGGTCTGACGGGAAGCGTAGGCGCCGAGACCCGTGGGCGTGATGTCCGTATCCTGGCAGGAGACGACATGCACGTCGCGGTAGCTGGCAAGACCCACAACCTCCGCCGTCATCTGGGAGTACGCGGTGTCTGCGCCCTGCCCGATTTCGGTTTCGCCGCACTGCATGGTGACCGTACCGTCGAGGTTCAGCTGCATACGGTTCGACGACGTTTCCAGAGAAATCGGGTAAACCGCCGTGTTATACCAGAATGCTGCCATGCCGATGCCGCGGCGGACAGGTCCGGTCTGGTTCTGATATTCTTTGAGCTTCCTGTCGTAGTCAATTGCCGCACGACCCTTTTCCATGCACTCGCGGAACGAGTCATAGTAGTTGACGTTGTGCGAGAAGCTGTCTTCAAAGCCCTTGGGCATGATGAATTTGTTGCGGTACTCGATCGGATTCATACCCACGGCAAGCGCGCACTCTTCGATGTTCGCATCGTCTGCAAACGACGCCTGCGGCATGCCGTAGCCGCGCATCGCGCCCGC
>DPCD01000044.1:0-464 GCA_003516765.1 Clostridiales bacterium
GCGTCGATGGCCTCGCGCGCGCCGGAGTCGACGGCGGAAGCGTCGCCGAAGAAGACGTCAGCGCCCTGGGCGATCAGCTCAGTGGCAAATTCCTTGCCCTTCGGGGCGTCGGAGAAGGAGTTGGCATACGGAACGTTCAGAAGCTCGATTTCCTTGCCTTCCTTTTCGCCGACATACTTTGCAGCCTCTTCGAAGCCGGCAATCTTGCCCTTGGTGGTGTCAAGCTCCATGCCGCCGATGAAGCCGAGCTTGCCGGATTCGGTCATGAGACCCGCCAGAGCGCCTGCGATCCAGCCGATCTGCTGTGCGTTCGGAAGCAGCGAGGAGACGTTCTTGTTGACAGCCTTGTCAGGCGTATCGGCAGCGCCGTTCAGAAGGGCGAAGGCGATGTCGGGGTATTCTTCAGCCGCCTGCAGAACGGCGTCAGTGTACTGGTTGCCGGGGGCGTAGATCATGTCGTAGCC
>DPCD01000044.1:746-11432 GCA_003516765.1 Clostridiales bacterium
GCGCCCCAGCCGCCGTCGTTGATGCTGGAGTCGCAGATCATGGCGACCTTATAGGTCTTGCCATCGGACGCTGCAGGAGCGGCAGCTTCTTCCTTGGTTTCGGTTTCCGCAGCCGGAGCGGCGGTTTCTTCGGTCGTCGTTTCTGCAGGCGTCTGCGTTTCTGCGGGCTTGCTTGCGCAGGCGACGAACGTCAGCAGCATGGCAGCTGCCAGGAGCAGGGCGAGTAACTTTTTCATTGGGGTCCCTCCATATAAAATAGGATTTATAACGACGCCCGAAGGCGCTGTTACCGCTTTACCGCTGTTCGCGGCGATAGGGCTGACCGTTTGCCCGCGGACCTGCCTGCTTCGTGCCGATCAGGCTCAGGACCAGAACTGTGGCAAGATACGGAATCATCTGGAAGAACTGATAGGGGATGGCGATGCCGGAGACCTGAAGACGGATCTGCAGCGCGTCGCAGAAGCCGAAGAACAGGCATGCCAGCAAAATACCGCCCGCGTTCCATCTGCCGAAGATCACCGCTGCCAGCGCGATGAAGCCGCGTCCGGCGACAATGCCGTCGGTGTAGGTGCTCGAGTAGCAGGTGGTGAGGTAAGCGCCGCCGATGCCGGCAAGCGCGCCGCAGATCACGCAGGAAAGATACTTGATACCAATGACGTGGATGCCGAGCGTCGCTGCCGCCTGCGGATGCTCGCCGACGGATTTGTAGCTCAGACCTGCGCGGGTCCGGGCAAAGAAGACGGCAGTAAAGGCGACGAACAGCAGCGTCAGATACACCATCGGACTCTGGTCAAACAGCAGCGCGCCGATCACAGGGATGTCCTTGAGACCCGGAATGGCAACCGAGGACATGGTGACGATCTGCTTGAGGTCCGAGCCGGTGCCGAAGTACACGCGGTAGATAAAGGACGCGAGCGCCGGGGCAAAGATGTTGATTGCCATGCCGTAGACCGTATGGTTGGCGCAGAGCGTGATGGTAGAAAAGGCATAGATCATGTTGACCGCAATGCCGGCAAGCGCGCCGCACAGAAGCCCCAGCCAGTTGGAGCCCGTGATGTAGCACACCAAGAAGCCCACCAGCGCGCCGATGGAGGCAAGACCCTCCAGACCGATATTGACCATACCGGCTCTCTGCCCGTACAGCTCGGCGAGCGAAATGAGCAGCACCGGAATTGCCAGACGAACGGTTGCAAGCAGCAGACTCGAAATCCAATCCATTATGCCGCACCTTCCTTTCTCTTGCCGAAGACGCGGCTTTTCCACGCCTCAAATTCCGGGAGCTTCGTCAGCGCCATACCGGCGACCGAGAAGACGATCACAAGCGCCTGAATGATATCCGACACGCTGGTCGGAACGCCGGTCGCCGCCTGCATGGTCGTCGAGCCTACGCGCAGAACCGCGAAGAACAGCGCAACGACCATCGTGGCAATCGGATGCAGCTGACCGATCAGCGCCATTGCAACGCCGTCGAAGCCGTAGCCCGCGCCGAAGCCGTTAATTAACCGGAACTGGGTGCCGAGAAGCTCTGCGCTGCCGCCCAGACCTGCAATCGCGCCGGAGACGATGAAGCTTGCCAGCATGTAGCGCCCGACGGGGATGCCGTTAAACCGGCTTGCCGTCATGTTGTAGCCGACCGCGCGCAGCCGGAAGCCGGCGTTGGTCCAGAACAGCACATAATAAAGAAGCAGACCTACCGCAATCGCGATGACAAGACCCCACGTAAAGCGCATGCCGGAGATGATACGCGGCAGATGCACCGCTTCGTCGATGGCAGGCGTCTGGGGGACGGAGGCGTCGCGAATCCAGCTGGTGTAGATGACGCCCATGAGAAGCGTCGCCACATAGTTGAGCATGATGGAGATGATCATTTCATTCTGTCCGCGCGTGATCTTGAGAACGCCCGGAATCATGCCCCAGATGCCGCCGGCAAGCGCACCGGCAAGCAGCGCCAGAACGATGCCCGCAACGCCGGTCAGACCGGTGAAGTAGCAGGTGAGAAACGCTGCCATCGAGCCCATCAGGAACTGCCCCTCGCCGCCGAGGTTAAATACGCCGCATTTATACGCGAAGCACGCGCAGAGGGCGGTGAACATGAGAGGCGTCGCTTTGGTCAGCGTCGTGCCGATGCCGGCTTTTGAGCCGAACGCGCCCTGAAACAGGAATTTGACCGCCTGAAACGGGTCTGCACCCAGCGCTGCCATGATGATGCCGCCAATGAGGAAGGCAAGCAGAATCGACAGCAGCGGCACCAGAAACGCGCCAAACGCTTTTTTCAGTTTTTCCATACTGCGTCCTCCTCTCACTTACCGGTCATGGCAAGGCTGATTTCTTCCACCGGCGGGTTCTTGCCGGAGAATTCGCCCATAATTTCGCCCTCGAAGCAGACGACAATGCGGTCGGACATCTCGAGAATTTCATCGAAGTCCGCACTGATCAGCAAAATGCCCACGCCCCGGGCGCGCGCGCCGATCATCTGCTCATGGACAAAGCTCGTCGCGCCAATATCCAGACCTCTCGTCGGGTGCGCCATGACGAGCAGCGCCGGATCGTTTTCCAGCTCGCGCGCGAGAATGACCTTCTGCTGGTTGCCGCCGGAAAGCGAACGTACGCTCTGCGAGACGGATGTGCAGCGCACGTCGTATTTTTCTGCCATCCGTCTGGCGTAGTCATGGATCGCGCGCTTTTTGAGCAGAAGCCCGTGCCCCTTGCTGAAGCGCGCATCGTCCGCGTCTTTGAGCACGAGGTTTTCCGCAATTGACATGTCGCCGATCAGACCCTGCAGGTTCCGGTCCTCCGGCACGTGGCAAACGCCGTGTTCGATAAAGCCGTTGGGATCGAAGACTGCGACACGCTTTCCCTTGAGATGGACCTCACCTGCGTCCGGCGCAAGAACGCCGGTGATGAGCTGTGCCAGCTGCGTCTGCCCGTTTCCGTCGACGCCTGCGACGCCGACAATTTCGCCTGCGTGAATTTTGAGCGACAGATCGTTTAAGCCGCTGTGCTTCGAGGCTTTGTTGTAGTCCACATGGTCGAGCTCTGCGACGACCTCCGCGCCGCTGGCGTCGATCTTTTCATACTGCGACTCGGTCAGCTCCTTGCCGATCATCATGTTGGCAAGCTTCTGCCCGTCGGTGTCCGCACGGTTCACGGTGCCGACGATCTTGCCGAGGCGCAGGATGGTGATGCGGTCGGAGATGCGCAGCACCTCGCGCATTTTGTGACTGATGAAGATGATGGATTTTCCTTCGCCGATGAGCTTGTGCATGATGGCAAACAGACCCTCGACCTCGATGTCGGTCAGCGCTGCCGACGGCTCGTCGAGAATCAGAAGCTCTGCGCCGTGGTACAGCGCTTTGAGAATTTCGGTTCTCTGCTGCTCGCCGACGGAAATTTCCGTAATGAGCTTGTCGAGCTGCACGTCCAGCCCGTATTTTTCGGACAATGCTTCAATTTCCTTCCGGCGCGCGGCGCGGTCGATGAAGACGCCCTTTGCGTGCTTGTCACCGAGGATGATGTTGTCGAAGACCGTCATTGCCTCGACCAGCATGAAGTGCTGATGCACCATGCCGATGCCGAGTTTGACCGCCTGACTGGGGGAGTCGATGCGGACCTCCTGACCGTTCAGAAAGATTTTTCCTTCTGTCGGCTGGTAGAGACCGATCAGGATGTTCATAAGCGTCGATTTGCCCGCGCCGTTTTCGCCGAGCAAGGTATGCACCTCGCCCTTCGCCACGGAAAAATTGACGTCATGATTGGCATAGAAATTGCCGAAGCGTTTGCTGATATGCTCCATACGAAGCAGTTCTTCCAATCGTCCCACTCTCCTTTTGCTGAAGTATGCCCGCGCCCATCGGAAGCGGCAAGCCGGTGAGATGCGCCGCCGGGTTCTATCACTTTTACTATACACGATAACCCGTCATTTTTCAAAATATTTTTTGCTCAAGCTATCTATTTTTTGATATGGGACACATGGCTCAGAACAGATCGAGGGTATTGTCCAGATACAGTGCCTCGCGCACGTGCAGATGATATTCCGGCTTTGTCAGATAATGGAGCAGAAACTCCAGCAAAAGAGCGTTTCCGAGCCCGCGTCCTTCGATTTTGAATTGAGAAAAGCCCATGGGAAGATACGTGGTCTGAATGTCCTGCACGCCGATGAAGCCGGGACCTTCCATCGCGCGGGAGAAGCGGTAGCCGTTTGCCGCTTCCGGGGCGGTGCAGCGATGCTCCGGTCCGGGTGCTCCGAGATTTTTCCGGCTGACCGCTTCATAGCAGGCGCGCCGCTCCATACAGCCGGACCAGCAGCCCTCGTTGCAGAGAAACTCCGTCTTATCCTTGAGCGTCTGCGGCAGCGCCTGCAGCTGCGCAAACGACCGGTTCAGACGGAAATCCGGCACGACATAGGAAAAGTCGTCTCGTTCCAGCTCCTGCCGCAGCTGAGAAAACCGGGTCAGAACCTTCGTCGTCGACGAGACAAAATAGAGCCGGGGGTAATGCTTTTTCAGATATGTCAGCAGCAGCTCGGAGTGGACAATCACACCGTTCTGCGGTCCGGCAGAATCAGAAAACGCGCGGCACAGCGCGTTGCATGGACGGTCTATCAGATGCTCGGGGCGCAGAAGGCAGTTGCTGAACGTCAGCCGGGCAGAGATGCCAAAGTCTTGCATCAGCGCCAGTACCTCCTGCGCGCCCGCAGTGCCGGAACCGACGCGCCCGCCGCCCCAGATGCAGCCTTCCGGTGCGCCGTAGATGGAAGCAATCTCGCACCAATCGTAAAAATAAGCCCGGTGCGCCCGGTAAAGCGGCAGAAATGCGCGGTAGAACTCGTAAAATTCAAATAAGCCCGGCAGATGAAAGTGCGCTGCCGGTTTGCGCATGGGCGATTCCTGTATGTTCGTCATGCTGTGTTAATCCGCAGAGTCCGCGCCGGACATCTGCTGCTGATAGCCGGTTCCCCAGGCGACCATGGAGTCGAGAATCGGTCTCAAGCTGTAGCCGGTCGGAGTCAGCGTGTATTCCACGCGCGGGGGGACCTCGGCGTAGACCCTGCGTGTGAGAAGACCCTTTGCCTCCATGTCGCGCAGCTGCGCGGTCAGTACCTTCTGCGTGACGTGCCCGATGGACTTTTTGAGTTCTCCGAAGCGCTTCGTGCCGTCCATCAGATCGCGCAGAATCAAAACCTTCCATTTGTCGCCGATCAGCATCAACGTTGTTTCTACCGGGCATGCGGGTAAATCCATTTGAAAACCTCCAACCGTATTATTTTGGTACCTACAGTACAATATTTTGCCTACCTTACGAACGCACCTGTTTGGATTATTGTAATGCCAACGATGAGGAAACGCAACAAATCCTTTGCATATTTGATTGGAGGCTATCAAAAAGAAGGTGGCAGTTGTTCGTGCAAATGGAAAGGCGGGATTTGATAAGCACCGCCTGTTCTACACGCAAAGAGACTATGGGCTGTTCCAGTGTTCAACGCCGTGCTGCCAGGAAGCCTTTGATAATGAAGCTGTAATCGGCGAAATGGTCGAGCGGCAGGAGAACAGGAAAGTTCCTGCAGAACTGCTGCACGTCTGCCCGCACTGCGGAAGCCCTCTGACGATGAATCTGCGCTGCGACGACCGCTTTGTCGAAGACGCGTGCTGGCATCGGGCAGCTGAACGGTACGAAAGCTTCCTCCGCACCCGCGCAGGGCAGAGAATGCTGTTTCTGGAGCTGGGAGTCGGGTATAACACCCCCGGCATCATCAAATATCCCTTCTGGCGCTTGACGGCGCGCAATCCGAAGGCGACCTATGCCTGCATCAACCTTGGCGAGGTCGGAGCCCCGCCGGAAATCGAGGACCGGTCGATTCTTCTTTCCGAGGACATCGGCGCTGCGCTGCAGGCGCTGCGCGAGGCGTGATGTCTGCGCGTCAAGACCAAAATTGCCGGCGTATGCGCGTCGTTTGCAGCAATTGACTTCCGACAGGTTCGCGCTTATAATTCGAACAGAAGAACATTGCGGAAGGAGCATTCCAAATGATGAACATCGAACGCAAACCCTTTGGAAAGACGGCGCGCGGCGAGGCTGTGACGCTTTTTGAAATCCGGACGCCGGAGCTGACCGCGCGGATTCTGGACTACGGTGCGACGGTGCAGGCGCTGCTGGTGCCGGATAAGAACGGAAAGCCGGTCGACGTCGTCCTCGGACACGACACGATCGAGGGCTACGAGACGCACGACGGCTATCTCGGCGCGTGCGTCGGGCGTGTTGCAAACCGGCTGGGCGGCGCGCAGTTTACGCTGAACGGCAAAACCTATATTCTGGCGAAGAACGACGGCAAGAACCACCTGCACGGCGGTCTGCGCGGCTTTGACAAGTATGTCTGGGACGCGGAGGTGCTGGAAGACGGCGTGAAATTTTCCCGCGTTTCGCCGGACGGCGAGGAGGGCTACCCCGGCACGCTGCGCGTGAGCGTAAGCTACCGCGTGGCAAACGGCGCGCTGACCATCACCTATGATGCCGTGAGCGATCGGGACACACTCTGCAATCTTACGAACCACAGCTATTTTAACCTGAACGGCGGCGGCACGGCACTTTCCCATACGCTGCAGATCCATGCCGACCGCTTCACCGAAAACAGCGACCAGTGCATGCCGACGGGTAAAATTCTGCCGGTTGACGGGACGCCGTTTGACTTCCGTGCGCCGAAGCCGGTCGGGCGCGATATCGGGCAGGACGATGTGCAGCTTCGAAACTGCGGCGGCTACGACCACAATTTCTGTCTGGCAGATACCGGAGCGCTTTTGCCGGCAGCGGTTCTCTCCAGCGCGGAAAGCGGCGTTACGATGCGCGTTTCGACGACAATGCCCGGCGTGCAGCTCTATGCGGCAAACTTCCTCGGACCCTGGACGGGCAAGGGCGGCGCGATGTATGAAAAGCGCGATGCGGTGTGCCTTGAGACGCAGTTCTATCCGAACGCGATGCAGTGTGAGGCGTTCCACAAGCCGGTCCTCAAAGCAGGCGAGCGATACCATCAGGTCACGGTGTATGCCTTTTCCAACAAATAAACAGATGAAATGAAGAAATCGCCGCAGTACGCTTGATCGTACTGCGGCGATGGTTATATGCGGAAAAACTTGTCGAAGACCACGTCGGCGGCAGAGAGTGTGCCGACATTCGGGTCCTGACTGGACGGATAGATTCGGATACTGTCCGTGCTGCCGAAAAGTGCCTTGGCGGAAATTTCCTGCCGCAGATGCGCGGCAAGCAGTTCGTAGCGGTAGCAGACATCCCCCGAAAGATAGATGGTGTCGACCGGGATGAGGTTCAGAAGGTTAATCAGACCTGCCGACAGATACAGCGCCTCCTGATAAACCAGCCGCTGCGCCTCTGGGCTTTGCTCGGCGCTGTCGGCAAGCTCCCGCCAGCTGGAAAATGACGAGCCTTCCAGAAGCGCGGGAATGGAAGCGTAGGTTTCCAGACACCCCCGGTTGCCGCAGGCGCATTGCCTGCCGTCGAAGCGGATGGTGGTATGACCGACCTCGCCGGTAAAATACCGGGAGTTGCCGACCAACTCGCCGCCGGACATGATGGCGGCGCCGATGCCGATGTCGACGAAGACGAGCATGAAATTCCGGCTGTGCCCCATTTCCAGCTGATGCAGCGCCAGTGCGCAGACGTCATGTTCCAGATAGGCAGGAAGATCGAGCGCCTGAGACAAAATTGCGCTGATTTCCACGCCGTGCCACCGGTCAAACTGCGGCGGATTGAGGATTTTTCCGCCCTCGCAGTCCAGAGGACCCGGAGAACTGATGCCGATGCCGAGAATTTTGCTTTTGTCCACGCTCTGCGCCATGCGCCGAAGCGCTTCGATGATCAGGTCCAGCAGTCCGTCCTGGTCGGGGAAGGCACGAAATTGCAGCAGATGACCGGACGTGTCGCAAAGACCGACGCTGCAGCTCTTTCTTGCCAGGTCGACTGCCAGCGCGTAATAGCTGTCTGCACGCACGGCAAGCGGCGTTGCACTGCGTCCGCGCCCGACCGACTGCGGCGGAAGCTCCATGACGATGCCGTCTTTTAAAAGCTCTTCGGCAATCAGACTCGTCGCCGCGCGGCTCAGACCGGTTGCCCGGGCAAGCTCGGCGCGGCTCATGGAGCTGCGGCGCAGCATGCTCAAAACCGCCTTGCGGTTATATTCTTTTGTATAGTCGGCATTTCTCGGTTTTTGCGTCATGTTCTGTCTCACTTTATGATTTGATGGTTCTTATGGCTCTATGCCGCCACGGCAGATCAGAAGCTCCAGCTCGCCTTCGACAATGGCTTCCCCGGCTGCACAGGCGGGAAGGAAGAAATAGTCGCCCTTTTTTAAGGCGTGTGCAAAATCGCCGCAGCGCACTGCGGCTGCCGAGGCAGTCTTCCCGGTGCTCTTTCAGGAGCTTCGTAAACGGAAGATCGGTGCCTTCGATCATGGAAATACCCTCGAAAGGACCCTTGCTGACTGCGTTCATGGCGTGGACCGTGGATGCGACCCATTCCTCCGGATAGAATCCGTCCTCCGGCGCGTCGCCGAGAAAGTCGTGAAAGAGTTTGCCGCCGAGATAGACGCGGTAGACGCGGTTGCGGTCAAAAAAGACCGGACGCTGCCAGAGCTGCTTGTCCATAAAAATACCATCCTATTATATGTGTCGGAAATTACTTTGTCAATCTGCCCGGCAGGCAAGCGCCCAGCGCGCCGCGCCGCATGCCGCTTCTTCTTCGCAGCGCGAAAGCGTCATCGGGCAGGAAAAGACGCGCTCGAAGGCTTTTTGCAGATGCCGGTTCTTTCGCAAACCGTTTCCCGAGCCGATCATTGCCTCCGGCTTTGCGCCGCCGGCGTCCAGAAAGCCCTGATACATCGCAAAAAGCTCCTGCGCCATGCCGTTCATGACGCTGTGCATGAAGTGCACAGGCGTGAAATTTTCGCAGCTGATGCCCCGAAAGCTTCCGCGAAGCGCCGGATTTTCCCGTGTGCCCTGAAAGAGCGTAGTGGCTTCCGGTGCGTCGGTGATTTCGCCGGCTTCATCCAGCGCGCGTTCCATCGCGCCGTAAAGGCTGATATCCGGTCCGCCTGCGAGCCTGAGCGTCTGGCGGAAGAAATTTTCCAGCAGAGCATAGCTTCTGCCGCCGCAAAGCGCCGCACCCACAAGAAGATTCCCGCCGCCGGGGTAGGGTCTGGTCTCCAGACCGGGAACCGAAAGATAGCCGGGCGTGAGACCGCGACCTGACTGCCTGTGCCGACGTTGACAAGAAGCGTGTGCTTCCTGTCGTCCACTGCGCCGAGGAACGCTGCCTGATTGTCTCCAATGGCAGCATAGACCGGGATCTTGAATGCGCCGGTTCCAAGATATGCGTTTTTGGATACCTGCGGCAGAAGGTGGGGAGAAAGTCCGGCTTTTTCTGCCGCGTCTTTGTCAAAGCAGCCGTTTTGCAGATCAAACAGCCCGAGGCTTGCCGCGTTCGAGCCGTCCAGAAGGGGAGAGGTCCTGCCTGCAAGACGCATGGCAACAAAATCCGCGATCGTGCAGAAGCAGGCTGCCGTTTCGGGAACAAGACCGTGGTGGACATTATAATAGTGTGTCGCCAGCCCGTAGCCCGGCGCCGCCGGATAGCCGGTGACGGCAGACAAGTGCGCAGCCCAGCTTTCGGTTTCGTTGAAGGGCAAAGCTGCCCGTTCGTCCTGCCACGTGTAGAGCGGGCTCAGACACCTGCCGTCAGTGTCGAGATATACGATGCCGTGCATCTGACCCGTGACGCCGATGGCGCAAATCTCGGGATGTTCACACACAAGCTCCTGTACGAGGGGCAGCGCCGCAGCATAGATTTCCTCCGCGTTCTGCGTCCGCTCCCAACGCTCGCCGGGTAAAAAGGCGGCGTTCTGAACGGTTTTTGCCGCCAAAACGCCGGAATCTGTTTCCAATACCACCGCGCTGAGCGAGGTGGTTCCCAAATCCAGACCGAGCGCTTTCATGTGCGCGCTCCTGTCTGCATCGCGGCAAGCACCGCTCCTTTGGAGGGAATGCTCGGGATACCGCCCGAATGTTCGGTCGAAAGGCTTGCCGCCGTCAGGGCATAGCTTCCGATGTAGGAAAGGTCGTCCTGCGTGAGCTGCTCCGGCGCTTTCCCGAGCTCCAGAAGCCGCGCCACGGCGCTGCCGCCGAAGATATCGCCCGCACCGGTGGTGTCGACCGGATGGACGGCGGGGGCAGGCGCGCGGAAGAGCGCCTGCTTCGTTTTTAACAGGCAGCCGTCCGGTCCGAGCGTGACCATCGCGAGCTTTACGTCAAATTCCTCCAATAGCCGCTGCGCGCCTTCTTCGGGCGAACAGCCCCAGAGAAACGCAACCTCGTTGTCGCTGATTTTGACGACGTCGGACTGTGTAAGACTCCAGAGCATCTGCTCCTTTGCCGCAGCCGGGGTTTTCCAGAGCGGCTCGCGCAGGTTGGGGTCGCAGGTGATGAGCTTGCCCTTCGCCTTCGCGTAGGCGACTGCCTGCTGTGTGGTGGTGCGCGCCGGCTCGTCGGTGAGGCTGAGCGTTCCGAAGTGGAACACGCGCGCCTCGTCGATCAGATGCAGATTTACCTCGTCCCAGCGAAGCTGCGTGTCTGCGCCGGGCTTGCGCGCGAAGGAGAACGAGCGGTCGCCGGAGGCGTCAAAGGTAAC
>DPCD01000044.1:11661-11974 GCA_003516765.1 Clostridiales bacterium
GTCTTCGACAATGCCCTTTGTTTCGATTCCGGCATGCTGCATCGTCCGGCGCAGCAGTCTTCCGAACGTGTCCGCGCCGACCTTGCCGATAAATGCGGTCTTGCACCCGTAGACGCCCAGCGCGGCAAGAAAATTACCGGGTGCGCCGCCGGGATTTGCCGCCATGGTGGGGTAGCCGCCGGCATCCGCAGATTTGGCGGCGAAGTCAATGAGAAGCTCGCCCAGAGCAACAACGTCGATCATATGCTTTGTCCTTTCCTGTTCGGGTTACTTTGCTGCGGGGTATTCGTTGCACAAAAGCCGGTACGGCGGC
>DPCD01000044.1:12269-12507 GCA_003516765.1 Clostridiales bacterium
TTGCACTGGCTGACCTCGCCGAGCAGTACGTCGCCCGTGCCGGGTTCGACGGTAAAATCGTGATACAGACCCTGATAGACGTAGATGCTCTCGCCCGGCGTTAGACGAATCTGCGTTCCGGCAGGAACGGTGTAGGATTTGCCGTCCGTGTGAACGACAACGTCAGATTCATAGTCGATGGACTCGTCCTCTTTGGAATTGTACACGCGAATGAGTACGTTGCCGCCGCCGCGGTTGA
>DPCD01000044.1:12703-20683 GCA_003516765.1 Clostridiales bacterium
GTTGATGATGTCCTCCATCTTGTGCCAGTGGAAGTGGTTGGGGGAATACTGTCCTTCTTTCAGAAACAGGAGCTTTTCGGCGTAGACCTTGGGGTACTTGTCCGCAAGTTTGCGGTTTCCGTTGCGGATGGTAATGAGCGAAAAGCCCAGTTCGTTGAATTTTCCCTGACCGTAGTCAGTGATGTCCCAGCCGAGCATGCATTCGCGGACCTCGTCATATTCATGTCCCTTGCTCTGCCATTCGTTGGGAGTAAAGCTGCAGAAAGGCGGCAGGTAGCAGTGATATTTTTTGCACATCGCTTCCAGCTCGCGAAGAGCCTTGTTGATTTCAGAACGCTTCATGGGAAATCTCCTTTTCGGAATTGGATTTGCACATAGGGCAGGGGCATGCTTCCAGTTTGGCTGGGAGCATCCCACCGCCTGATGTTATGATAGCGATTTTTTAGCGCCAGTCAAGAAAAACAGCGGCGCAGCGGTCCGTTTGGCAAAAGCGCCGGGGAAACCGGCGCTTTTGCCATGGGAAAAACTTACTTGGTCAGAACGGAGACGCCGGTGTCGGTGACAGCGCCGCCGAGGTTCTCGCCGTTCAGAGCTGCGACAGCAGCCTTGACGCCTTCGTAGCCCATCACGTCGGGATTCTGTGCCATGGCATCCGCCATCGTCGTATCCGCAAAGTTCATCGATGTGATGTACTGCCCATCTCGCATGATGGTCACGCGGTCGACGATGTGCTGCAGCTCCTCCAGCCGGTGGGAGATATACACGATGCCGCAGCCGGAATCCTTCAGACGCCGGATGATGCGGAACAGCTCGTCAATTTCCTTCGCTGTCAGCGCCGAGGTTGGCTCGTCCATGATCAGGACCCTGGCGTTGATGGAAAGCGCCTTCGCAATCTCAACCATCTGCTGCTTGGAGACCGGAAGGTTTCCGACTGTCTCGCTCGGGGAGATGTCGATGCACAGATCGTCGAGAATCCGCTTTGCCTCCGCCTCCATGCCGCGCCGGTCGAGGACCGGACCCTTGTACCGCTCACGCCCGAGGAACATGTTTTCCGTGACGCTCAGGTGCGGGCACATGTTCAGCTCCTGATGGATGATTGCCACACCCAGCGCCTGCGCCTGCTTCGGCGTCAGATCGCCGTATTCTTTTCCGAAAATTTCAACGCTTCCACTGTCTCTGGTATACACGCCGCTTAAGATTTTCATCAGCGTGGATTTGCCCGCGCCGTTTTCGCCCAGCAAAGCCATGACCTCGCCGGAGCGAAGCTCAAAGTGAACATTGTCCAGCGCTTTCACGCCTGGGAAGCTCTTGCAGATGCCCCGCATGGAAACAATGGTTTCGTTCATTCGCTCACGCACCTTTCCCTGATACCTGCCGGTATCCTTCGCATGTTGCACAGATTTGCTCCGTGATTGGCTGTTTTCACTGTAGCATGCGCCAAATAATTTGTCAAGCGGTTTTACAAAAAGAACGATTTTTTGCGCCGTTTCGCGCGGAATTCTTGCAATATATACAAAAAATTTAGGAGAATTTAGTGTAAAACAACTATATCCAAGCGCGATTTGGAGGCTTGTCAGGCGGGAAAACGGACGCTAAAATGAAAAACGAGCAGAACACGACAGGAGGCTTTGCCATGCTTTATACCATCCGCAGCGGCTGCATGCAGGCGCAGATTTCTTCGCTCGGTGCGCAGCTGATGCATTTGACCGGGAAGACCGAATATCTCTGGCAGGGAGACCCCGCCTACTGGACCGACCGCGCGCCGACGATTTTTCCGTATGTGGCGCGGCTGACAAACGGGACATATCGCTACGAAGGGCAGACGTACCATCTTCCGATTCATGGCTTTGCGCCCACGGCGGAGTTTACTGCGGCGCAGAAAACGGATGACGCCGTTGCGCTGCAGATTGAGACGAATCCGGAATTTTACGCGCAGTATCCGTTCCGCTTCCGCTACACAATTTGCTATCGGCTGGAAGAAAACACACTGCATGCGGAGATCTGTGTGGAAAACCGGGACGAAAAGCGCATGTACTTTGCCCTCGGCGGTCATCCGGGCATCAACGTGCCGCTGGAAGACGGGCTGCGGTTTGAGGATTATGCGCTGGATTTCGGCGCCTGCGCGCCGCAGCGTGTGGAATTTACACCGGACTGCTTTGTCACCGGACGTAGGGTGTATCTGAAAACTGCCAACGCACCCGGACAGCGGTCCTTTTTGCGCTGAACCGCGCCGTTTTTCCTTGAAATACGACAGTATTCCTGCGGAAAAACGTCTTGCTCAGCACGAAAATTCCTCGCCGCCGGTCACATTTCCAGTTTTCAGATACACCCTAAGACGCCGTTTGCGCTGCAGAACGGAAAGCTGCCGCTTTGCCATGCGCTGTTTGACCAGGATGCGATTGTGCTGAAAGGCACGACGGGGACCGTCACGCTTGCCAGCGAACGGGGAAGCCGCGGCGTGCGCTTGATCGCGCCCGACTTTCCGATTTTCGGCTGCTGGCACATGCCGAAGACGGACGCGCCATACGTGTGTCTGGAGCCGTGGAGCAGCCTGCCGTCGAGAAGCGGCGTGATTGAGGATCTGAAAACCCAGCCGGACCTCATCTGCCTTCCTGCCGGGGAGGTTTATCGGACGCAGTGGTCGCTCACCTGTTTCTGAGCGCGCGGAAAATGACAGAAAAAGCCCCGCTTACCGGACAGAAAAACAGGTCCGATAAACGGGGCAATTTGTAATTTTGAGACGCTACAGGCTGAAGTCCTGCGTTTTAAATTTCTGGAATTCCTTCGGCTTCGCGCGCCCGGGAACGCGCTTCAAAGGATCGTACCGGAAGCGGCGGCAGTGATGCTCGCAGGGGACGACGCCGCAGTGCTGGCAGATCATGTGCGCCTCGTCAATGCGTCCTGCAAACTGACAGTAGGCGCAGTACCGGTCGATATTTTTCCGAAACAGCAATTGCATCGCCGCCTTTCTGAATTCTTGGAAGCGAAACTATTATACACGATCGCGGTGCAAATTGCTAGCCGCCATTTTTCGGAAAATCAGACATGCAAGGACGCCAAGCGTCAGTTCCATCAAAGCAAAGCCCGCGCCTGCGCCGCAAGCTGCAAACGCCGCGCTCGATGCCAGCTGCGCATCAAACAGCCGGTAGACCGGGATACTGAGAAGACCGGCGGTCAAGGCGTGCAGCAGCTTCGGCAGGAAAACCGGAAGCGTGCCAAGCCCTGCGGGCGTGAGAACAGCCCTTGTCTGTGCGTGGACGCTCAGTCCTCCGAAGGCGAGAAGCATGGAGGCAAGCGTAAACTTGACGCCCTGCGCGAGCGCAAGCTCCGCCAGCGCGCCCGCGCCCCCGGAAAGCTCCAGAATGCCGCTGAGCGCCGTCAGCGCTAACGGCGGAAGAAACGCTTTCAGCGCGCTTTGCACCAGCGCAGTCAGCACGCCGAAGAGCAGCACGAACATGCACACCTCGAGCGCCGTCTGACCGGCTTTTCTGACGCTGTCGGTGAGGGCGGCTGAAAAGGAGGGTGGAGCTTCCTGCGCGGCGTTTGCATTTTCGGAGGGAAGAACGGCTGTTTTTTTGCGCGGGAGAGTTCCCAGCAGCAGCGCGGACGTGCAATGGACGATGTATAAAAGCAGCCCGGCAAGCCTGCTTCCGAACACTGCCGGTCCCACGACGCCGAAGATGAACGCCGGACCGCAGTTGTTGCAGAACAGAAGAAGCCTTCCGGCGCTTTTTTTATCGATGCTTCCGGCTGCATACAGCGCGGCGATGGTCTGCGCGCCGGAAGGGTATCCGCCCGTAAGCCCGACGACAAGCGCCGCCGCGCCGGAACCCGGCACGCCGAACACCGGCTGCATGACGCCGGACAGCGCCCGCTCGAGCGGCTGCGTAAGATGCAGCGCGCAGAACAGATTTGCGCACACGAAAAACGGAAACAGCGACGGCACAATCACCTTCGCACAAAGAGAAAGCGCCCCAGCCGCCGCAAGACTTGCATCCTCGGGGCGGACAATCAGCCACACATAGCACGCGCCGATGGCAAGCGCCTGCAAAAACCGCACGCGGGTTTTCTCAGAATTCTGCTTCACTCCAATCACCTCACGGTACAATCTATGTCTGCCCTGCAAGATTTCAGTACCGGAGCATAGACTTGCAGAGAAAAGGGGTGGAGGGCTTGAAAACAGCAAGACAGCTTCTGACAAAAGCGGCGAAGCTATTTGATCTGCCGCTGGATATTGCGGCAAATCTGCCGCACATCGAGCTATTCGGCTTTGAGATGTGCAGCCTCGACTGCCATCGGGCAATTATTGCCTACGAGCCGGAGAAAATTGTCATTGCGGTGAACACGGGCGAAGTGACCATCGAGGGAAGCGGGCTGGAGCTGCGGTACATGCACCGCGACCGGCTGACTGTGACCGGAACGATCGAAGCGATGAGCTTTACGGGGGCATCATGTGGCAGCTGATCTGGTTTCTGCAGGGCTATGTGATTGCGGAAATCCGCGGGGCAAGCCCGGAGTGGTCGCTGGAAAAGCTGTCCGGCGCGCGTGTGGCATTTTTGAAGCCGCAGCGGACGGACGACTTTACCATCCGTCTTGTGCTGCTGCAAAGAGACCTTCCGAAGGCGCGGACGGCGGCGCAGCGCGCGATGTGCGAGCTGTGTGTGCTGCAGGAGCATGGCTTCCGGCAGGTGTTCGGCGGGCTGTGGAAGCGAAGGGGCTTTGCATTGCTGCTGCTTTTGGCGATGGCAGGCGCATTCGTGATTCCGAAGTTCGTGTTTTTCTACGAGGTCGTCGGAAACGAGACCGTGCCGGAGGCGCAGATTCTGCGGGAACTTCAGAATCTCGGCGTGGGTTTCGGCACTTACGGACCCAGTATCCATCCGCAGGAGCTGAAAAACAGGATGCTGCTGCAAATTCCGAAGCTGCAGTGGCTGACGGTCCAGCAGAGCGGCATGCGCGCGTGCGTCGTCGTCCGGGAGCGACCGGAGGCAATCGCCGTGGAAGAAAGGCGCGCGCCGATGAACGTGGTGGCAGGCAAGGACGGCGTGATTACCTCAGTTTCGGCGATGGAGGGAAACTGCCTGTGCGCCGTCGGGCAGGCAGTGAAAAAGGGGCAGGTGCTGATTTCCGCTTACACCGATCTGGAATTTACCACGCGCGTCTGCGCTGCATTGGGCGAGGTTTATGCCGAGACGCTCGCACAGAAAGCCGTGCGCTGCCCGGACACGGTGCTGCAGAAAACGCCGAACGGGAAGAATTCGCGCAGCGTATCGCTGCTGGTGGGAGAAAAACGGTGGAATATTTTCGCAAACGGTGGAAATTCAGACGGCAGATGTGATAAAATAACAAAAACCCATATGCTCACGCTGCCGCTGGGGCTGACGATTCCGGTCGGGCTGGAAATTGTGGAGCAGCGGGGCTATGATCTGACGCCCGCGCCGCTGGAGAAGGACGCTGCCGAAAAGCTTCTGGAGCAGCAGGTGACCGGCAGTGTGCAGCAGGATATGCTTGCCGGGAAAATTCTGCAGAAGGACACCGAGCTTACCCGGCAGGGCGGCATCTATGAACTGACCGCGTCCGTCCGGTGCGAGGAAATGATTGCCCGGCAGGTACGCGCAAGCATCTTAAAGGAAGAGACGATACCATGACAGAACGAACCATCAACGCAGAGCGCGTCGAGCAGCTGATCGATGTTTTTGGCTCCTTTGACGAGAATGTCAAGAAGATCGAGCAGGCGTTCGGCGTACACATCACAAACCGCAACACCGAGCTGAAGGTCACGGCAGAGGACGAGGAAGCCGTCGATGCGGGCGCAAGAGCGATTGAAGCGCTGCTTTCGCTGGCGGCAAAGGGAGAGGAGATTGACGACCAGAAGGTGCGTTATCTCATTGACCTTGTGCGCGCGGGAAAAGAGGAGCAGGTCACGAAGATGGCAAAGGATGTCGTCTGCGTGACGGCAAAGGGGCGCCCCGTCAAGGCGAAGACCATCGGACAGCAGACCTATCTCAAGGCAATCTCCAAAAACACGATTACCATCGGCGTCGGACCTGCCGGTACGGGCAAGACGTATCTGGCGGTTGCGCAGGCGGTCGCCGCGTTCCGCGCCAAGGAGGTCAACC
Organism: Clostridiales bacterium; assembly: GCA_003516765.1. GTDB lineage: Bacteria > Bacillota > Clostridia > Oscillospirales > Oscillospiraceae > CAG-170. The sequence goes on from DPCD01000044.1 coordinate 18,823, forward strand.
GGATTATCCTGACAAGACCTGCCGTCGAGGCGGGCGAGCGGCTGGGCTTTCTGCCGGGCGATCTGCAGAACAAGGTAGACCCGTATCTGCGCCCGCTCTATGACGCGCTGTTCGACATGCTGGGACCGGAGACGTACAACAAATATTTGGAACGCGGCAATATTGAGGTTGCGCCGCTTGCGTATATGCGCGGCAGAACGCTCGACGACAGCTTCATCATTCTCGACGAGGCGCAGAACACCACGCGCGAGCAGATGAAAATGTTCTTAACGCGTCTCGGCTTCGGCTCGAAGATCGTCATCACCGGCGATATCACGCAGATCGATCTGCCGGGCGACAAGATCAGCGGACTCAAAGAGGCAATCAAGATTCTCGACGGCGTGGAGGACATCGCCATCTGCCGCCTGACCGCCAGCGATGTGGTGCGCCATGCGCTGGTGCAGCGGATCGTCGCGGCGTATGACAAATTCGAAAAAACGCGCCTGCCCGATGCGAACCGGACCTTCAAGGCACAAAAGACATTTCATCAGAAGAGGGACAGAACATGAAGCATAACATTGTGATGACCTGCGAGGCAAAAACGCCGGATGCGCTTCTTTTAAAGCGCCAGATCCGCAAGTGCATTCTTGCCGCGCTGGACGAAGAGGGTGTGGACGTTCCGTGCGAGATTAACGTCCTTTTGACGGACGATGCGTCTATCCGCGCGATCAACAAGGCATACCGGAATATCGACAAGGCGACGGATGTCCTGTCGTTCCCGATGTTCGAGCTTACCCCCGGAAAGCTCCCGGAGAGTTGGGAAGAATACAAGGACCCCGAGACGGGCAGAGTTCCGCTCGGCGATATGGCAATCTCTCTCGAGCGGGCAAAGCAGCAGGCGCAGGAGTTCGGGCACTCGACCCGGCGCGAGGCCGGCTATCTCACAATTCACTCGATTCTGCACCTGCTGGGCTATGACCACGTCGACGAGGGTCCCATGAAGCGCCAGATGCGCGCACGCGAAGAGGCAATTCTGGCTGAGATTGAGCTGCCGCGGAAGTAAGGAGAACATACCAATGAAAACAAAATCTGCCATGATTACGATTGCCGGGCGCCCGAATGTCGGAAAATCGACGCTCACGAACGCACTGGTCGGCGAAAAAATTGCCATTGTTTCCAACAAGCCGCAGACGACGAGAAACCGCATCTGCGCCATTGTCAACCGCGAAAACACCCAGCTCGTCTTCATCGATACCCCGGGCTTCCACCGCCCGCGCACGAAGCTCGGCGACTATATGGTAAACGTGGTCAAGGAGTCTGTCGCAGACGTGGACGCGGTGATTCTGATGGTCGACCCGATTGCAAACGTCGGCGAGCAGGAGCATGCGCTTCTGGATCAGATCCGAGCCTCCGGCGCGCCGGCAATGCTGGTGATCAATAAGATCGACACCGTGGAAAAAGAGGCGCTGCTGCCGGTAATTGCCGCGTATCAGCAGGAATTTGATTTTGACGCGGTCATTCCCATCAGCGCCAAATGGCGCGACGGCGTGGCAGCGCTTTTGAAAGAGTGCGAAAAATACGCCCAGCCGGGACCCATGCTCTTCCCGGAGGATATGGTGACGGATATGCCCGAAAAGCAGGTGATGGCGGAGATTATCCGCGAAAAGCTGCTGTGGAATCTGGAAAAGGAAATTCCGCACGGCACGGCGGTGGAGATCACAAAATTCTCCGAGCGCGACGACGGAATTATCGATATCGACGCGACGATCTACTGCGAGAAGGCAAGTCATAAGGGCATCATCATCGGCAAGCAGGGCGCGATGCTCAAGAAAATCAGCTCGCAGGCGCGCGCCGACTGTGAGCGCTTCATGGGCACAAAGGT
>DPCD01000090.1 GCA_003516765.1 Clostridiales bacterium
GAGGAAAACGGCGCCATGAAAAGCTCCAGCTCCCGGTCGCCTGCCGTCTTCTGCGCCTCTAAATACTGCGGGCGCTTCAGCGTCAGCAGCGTGTCCAGCTCCGCCTGATCGGCGAATAATTCGTCGAACGTCGTCGTAGGGTCGAGCGGGCGCGCCAGCATCTGCGTCGCGGCAGGGTTGCAGTGAATGAGATTGCCGGACGCAGAGAAGGCGACGACGCCGTCGGTCATGTGCAGAAACAGCGTGGAGAGCTTGTTTCGCTCGTTTTCCGCTTCCGAGATCGTATCCTGCAGGACCTTTGCCATGTGGTTGAAGTTCCGCGTCAGAACGCCGATCTCATCCTGTCCCTCGACCTCAATGCGCTGGGAAAAGTCGCCCGCAGCGACCTGCCGCGTACCGAGGGTCAGCGCGCGGATGGGCGTGATGAGAATCTGCGCAAGAAGGAACGACAAGACCACGCAGATCACAAGACCGAGTCCCAGCGCGCTCAGGATGATGGAAAAGAGCTCGCCCGTGAGCGCGTCGACCGTTGCGCGGCTGTCTAAAATATAGACGATGTACGTGCTGTCTGCCGATGCAATTGGAACGGCTAAGTCCATGAAGCTGCTCGTGATCGAGCTCTCCTGACCGACCTCGCCGTTCATCGCCGTCAGCAGGTTCGCTGTCATGGAGACCGAGGTCTGCTGGTTGGAGCTGGCAAGGACATTTCCGGTTTCGTCCAGAATGTAGACGTTTCGCGTCGCAATATCAATGCCGAGACCTGCCTGCGCCATCAAAAGCTCTTTCATCCGCTCGGGCGCATTCTGCTCCTGCGCGGGAATTTCCTGCAGCTGACCGATGAACTCGGGCGAGAAGGTTTTTTCCATCTGCTCGTAGAACTGGGAGATATAGAAGTTGCCGACGCCGTTGATCAGAAACGCGCCGATCACACACATCAGGGCAAGAATCAGGATCACCATGATCATGACCAGCTTGGTGCGCAGAGACCGCATCGCCTCGCCCTCCTTTCAGCCTTTCAAATTCTCTTTTTCCGATACGTTTGCGTGTCTATGGCGCAAAATAGTAGCCCGCGCCGCGCTTGGTGAGAATATACTGCGGCTTTCCGGGGTCGTCCTCGATCTTTTCGCGCAGGCGCCGGACCGTCACGTCCACGGTGCGCATGTCGCCGAAATAATCGTAGTTCCAGACCTTCTGCATGAGATCCTCGCGCGTGAAGACCTTGCCCCGCTCGCGAATCAGGTGCATGAGAAGATCGTATTCCTTCTGCGTCAGGTCCACCGGCTCGCCGGATTTTGTCACCGAGAACGTCGACGGCTCGATGGTCAGCGCGCCCGCGGTCAGAAGCGTTCCGACGGAGGCTCTGGCGTTTAAATCCAGGCTTCTTCTTCGGATGTTTGCCCGCACGCGCGCCATCAGCTCGCGCATAGAGAAGGGCTTCGTCATATAATCGTCCGCGCCCGCTTCGAGCCCAAAGACCTTGTCCGTCTCCTCCTCGCGCGCGGTCAGCATGATGATGGGCACCGTGCTTCCCGCCTCGCGCAGATTCTTGCAGATGTCAAACCCGTTCATCTTGGGCAGCATCACGTCAAGTAAAATCAGGTCCGGGTCTTCGGTGCGCGCCAGCTCAAGCCCCGCTTCGCCGTCGAGCGCCTCTAACGTATCATAGCCCTCGCGCTTGAGATTGAATTTCAGAATTTCCACAATTGCCCGCTCGTCCTCGACGATCAGGATGCACTTTTTTTCTTCCATGGAGCCTTCCTCCTTTTATACGCAGCGCCGCAGCGCCTTCGGATAGTGATTTTTGAGCGTCTGCCCGTCGCCCTTTGCCCAGCCGAGGCTTATACGCTCGACCTGCACCAGCGTCCAGCCGCGCGCGTCTCCGGCAAGCACGTCTCCGGCAAGATAGCGGCGAATCTCTTCGCTTTCCGCCGGGAATGAAACGCAGCTCGGAAGCTCTTTCAGCCACAGCGCCCAGGCGTGCGCAGGTCCAAAGCGGTTTTTGAGCACCTCTCCGAGCTCCAGCCCCGCGCGCAGCACATGAAGCCCCTTGAGGCTCGGAAGGTCCTCCGGCGCAAGATACACGTTCTGTCCGAACAGGATGATCTTGCCCTCCGGCAGCGCGGCGCCCGTCTGCTTGCAGAACGTATCCAGCTCCTTCGGACGCTTTGCCGCAGGCTCCAGCGGAAGTTCTTCTCCCGGTGCATCGCCCGCTTTGCGCAGCACCGCGCAGTAGTGCCCCTCGCCGAGAAGCCGGTGCGGCATCAGCCGGAAGGTCTTTTCCAGATCCGGCATGGGATCGGAAATCCAGTCGGGACGACCGGGAGAAAACCACGGCGCGAAGGTCTCTTCCACGGAAAAGTCCGGGTGCGCGCGCAAAAATGCGCTGACGCTCGCCTCATTTTCCTCGGGCGCAAACGTGCAGGTCGAATAGACGAGCCTGCCGCCCGGGCGGAGCATGACGGACGCCGAATGCAGAATCTCCGCCTGCCGCCGGGCGCACATGAGGACCGTTTCCTCCGACCAGTCGGTCACTGCCGCCTCTTCTTTTCGGAACATGCCCTCGCCGGAGCAGGGCGCGTCGACGAGAATTTTATCGAACCAGCCCGCAAAGCGCATCTCCAGCCGCTGCGGATGCTCGTTCAGGACCAGCGCGTTTGCGATGCCCAGCCGCTCGATGTTCGAGGCGAGAATTTTTGCGCGCTTGGGGTTGATCTCATTGCAGACCAGAAGCCCGCGCCCGCGCATCTTTCCTGCCAGCTGCGTGGATTTTCCGCCGGGCGCCGCGCACAGGTCCAGAACCCGCTCCCCGGGCTGCGGGTCCAGCAGCGCCGCGGGCGCCATCGCACTTGCCTCCTGCAGATAGTAAAGCCCTGCCTCGTGATAGGCAGACTTTCCGGGTCTTGTCTCCGGGTCATAGTAAAAGCCGCACGGCTCCCACGGCACGGGGCGCAGCGAAAAGCCGGACAAATCGGGAGGCGCCTGCGTTTTCAGCGGATTCAGGCGCAGCGCAACCGCGCGGGGACGCGAGAAGCTGTCGAGAAAGGCGCCGTACTCCTCTCCCAGCAGGGTTTTCATGCGCTTTGTAAAAGCCTCCGGAAGCATGCGCTTCACCTCCCAAAGAAAAATGCCGATACAAGTTTATTATACTGCATGACACGAAAAATGAAAAGAGCGGTTTTGCAGGCCCGCGCAAAAAAGCGGAGCGCTCCAACCCGGAACGCTCCGCACATATTCCGATCCTGGAGACGGCTCAGAAGAAAGACGGCGCTTCCTCCTGCGCCTCGTCCAGCTGCTCCAGAAGCGTCTCAATTTCGCTCTCGCCGAAGACCGCAATGCCGTTTGCTTTTAAGAGCTGCGCGGTCACGCCGTCGCCCGAAACGCGCGCGCCGGTGAAGCTGCCGTCGTAAATTTCGCCCGCGCCGCAGCTGGGGCTGCGCTCTTTCAGAACCGCCTTTTTGCAGCCGAAGATGCGCGCCAGATGAAGCGCCTGCTCCGCGCCGCGCTGAAATTGCGCGCTCACATCCGCTCCCGTTTTCGTTACTACGCCGCCCTCAGTCCGTTCCGCCGGCTCGCGCGGGGTGGGCAGTCCTCCCAGCTGCTCCGGACAGACGGGCACCAGCTGGCAGCGCCCCATGAGCGCCTCCACAGAAAGAACGGGGTTGCTGCCGCCGTCGTAGCGGCACGCCGCGCCAAGCAGGCACGCACTGATCAAAATCGGTTCCATGTTACATCCTTTCTCCGTTCAGAACGGCGTCGGTTAACGTATCTCCGTCATAGACAAGCTTCAAGGAAAAAAACGGCACGTGCAGGTCCAGAAGCCGCAGGAAGATTTTGTCGCCCTCCCACTGCTGCAAAGAGGCCAGCCGCTTTTTGTCGATCCACTCGAGAACACCCTCGTCGCACTCGCGCAGCTGTCCTTCAAAGCCGGTCGCGTGGAACAGGTGCATATACTCGGTCCAGTCGCCGTTGACGAATGTGACGATGCCGCAGTAGCGGTAGTCCGTCAGCCGGAGCCCGGTTTCCTCCAGCACCTCGCGGCAGACGCAGTCCTCCGGGCTCTCGCCGGGCTCGAACTTCCCGCCGATGCCGATCCACTTGTCTTTGTTTTCATCGTTCTCCTTTTTCACGCGGTGGAGCATCAGATACTGCCCGCCGCGCTCCAGATAGCAAAGCGAGGTGTTTTTCATGTGTGCCTCCCGATGGTTCGTTGTGCCTTCTATTGTATCAGGCTGCGCGGCGAGTTGCAAGAGAAACCGGTCTTTGGCGGAATGCTGTAAAAACGCAGTCGGTTTTTGTAGGAAATCACGGTCCCAGTCCGCCCGCTTTTGTGGTACAATACATATATTCTGGTCAAGCTGGTTCCAAATCCACATTCTTGGCAGCTTGATAACAAAAAAGGAGGGTAAACCCATTGTCCGGGAGACTCCCGGTGCGGCATTGTGGAGACATGCCGTAATACGTTCGCCAAGCCCGGCGTTCGTGAGAATGCGTCTTGCGGAGGCAGCGCAGTCAGAGTCAGAACCTATGGCAGAAGTCAAATTGGTAAACGTCAAAAAGATCTATCCGTTTGTAAGCGGAGAAGAGAAAAAGAAGAGCAAAAAGAAGAAGGACGACGATCCCGTCAAGGAAAAAGCGAACCTTCAGATCACCGACAAGGGCGTCGTTGCGGTGCAGGAATTCAACCTCGACATCGCGGACAAGGAATTTATCGTTCTCGTTGGCCCGTCCGGCTGCGGCAAATCGACGACGCTGCGTATGATCGCAGGTCTCGAGGAGATCACCGAGGGCGAGCTCTACATCGACGGCAAGCTTGTCAACGACGTCGCGCCCAAGGACCGCGATATCGCGATGGTCTTCCAGAACTATGCGCTGTACCCGCACATGACGGTGTACGACAACATGGCGTTCTCGCTGAAGCTCAAGAAGGTCCCGAAGGCGGAGATCGACCGCAAGGTGAAGGAAGCCGCGGAAATTCTTGATATCACGCAGTATCTCGACCGCAAGCCGAAGGCGCTTTCCGGCGGCCAGCG
>DPCD01000039.1:0-6792 GCA_003516765.1 Clostridiales bacterium
GCATGATACGAAAAACGGCTCCCCGGAATCCTCCGGGGAGCCGTCTGCGTTCAGGAGAGTTTTTTGAGCGCGGCGTCAACGTCGCCGATCATGTACAAAGAGCCGTAGCACAGAACCACGCCGTTTTCACCCGCATGCTCGATGGCAAGCTTCACGCCGTCTTCGACGACGCCGCAAGCCGTCGCGGGCTTTCCGAAGCCGCGCAGGTAGGCGGCAAGATCGGCTGCCTGCATGGCGCGGGGATTATCCGGGGTGATGGTGATGAACTCTTTGGCATAGGGCGCGACGTTTTTGTACATGCAGTGGTAGTCCTTGTCGCCAAGAACGCCGGTGAGAACCGTCAGATCTTTGCCCTGCAGGTAGTCGTCGATGTTCTTGACAAGCGCTTCGATGCACTGCGGATTGTGCCCGCCGTCGACGATGAACAGCGGCTTTTCGCGCATGAGCTGGAAACGACCGGGCCACTGCACGGTTTCCAGACCCGTACGGACCGCTTCGTCGGTGAGGTTCCAGCCGCGCGATTTCAGCGCGTCGACCGCCGCGAGAACGACCGCCGCGTTGTGCAGCTGATGTTCGCCGAGCAGCGGCAGCTTCAGGTGCTGGAATCTTCCGCAGGAGAAGACCTGACCGGAAAGACCGTGAGACTCCAGGCGGATAGAATCGAAGTCCGCCTTGTGAAGCCGCGCGCCGACCGCTTTGCAGCGCGCTTCAAACACCGCCTCCACCGACGGCTGCTCGCGGTAAATGACAGCGTCGCAGCCGGGCTTGATGATACCGGACTTGGTCGCCGCGATTTTTTCGAGCGTATCGCCCAGAACCTCGGTGTGGTCAAGCCCGATGTTGCACAGGACCGCCGCTTCGGGGGGCAGGATCACGTTTGTTGCGTCAAATTCGCCGCCCATGCCGACCTCGCAGATTACGATGTCGCATTTTTCACGCTTGAAGTATTCAAAGCCCAGCGCCGTAACCATTTCAAATTCGGTCGGCTGCTCGAAAATCGAGTCGGCAAAGGGCTTGATGTACTCGGTCAGCTCGCAGATTGCCTCGTCGGGAATCTGCTGCCCGTTGACCTGGATGCGCTCGTTGAAGCGGAGAATATAGGGCGACGTGTAAAGACCCGTCTTGTAGCCTGCCGCCTGAAAAATCGAGGCGAGCATCGCGCAGGTCGAGCCCTTGCCGTTGGTGCCGGCGACATGGACGAATTTGCAGGCGCGCTCGGGGTGATCCAGTTTGTCGAGCAGCGCGTTGATGCGCGCAAGACCCGGGATGCTGCCCTTCCAGCAGACAGCGTGGATGTAATGCAGTGCTTGTTCCAGCGTCATAACGAAAAACTTCTTTCTTTAGATTCCGTCCTCGCGCGCGGGCTTCTGCGCACCGGAAACCGGTGGCCAGAGCTTTGCGCTCGAGAACACTTTTGCTTTATACAGCAGCCAGACGATCAGAACGTCGAGGACAAAGGTAATGCCGAGCTGCAAAGAACGCGAGGCAAGCTTCGTCAGGAAGAACGCCTCGAAGGCATCGCCGCCGTAGACAAAGGCGAGAGACCAGCTCTGATAGAGAATCGAGCCGAAGACAATCGCGGGCAGGAATGCCAGACCGATTGTCAGCGGATTGGTCTTCCTTGCGAGCATCGGACGGAAAAGACCTGCGCTCAAACCATAGAGAATCGGCGGGACGCAGAACAGCGGATTGTAGCCGTAGCCCGAGAACAGGCAGCCGACCAGGTCTGCCGAGAAGCCCACGAGCGCGCCGGGGATGGGACCAAAGAACATGCCGGCGAGGAAGATGGGCACGGCTTCCAGAGAGAAGCGCGTCGACACGTCGGGCATTGGGATGATCAGCCGCGCCAGCACCACGCTGATGGCGGCGAGAACGGCGGAAACAACCAGCGTTCTGACATTTTTGAGACTGCGCGCATGCGGGTGCGCGATGGCTGCAGATTGATTTTTAGACATAAAAATAGCCTCCGAATCGAAATGATGGGAGGAGGTTGAAACATATGGTGATGCGGCAGACGAAAATCCTTTCCAGTGAAACGCAACAGATTTCTCAGGAAGCCCCGGCGCAATTGCCAGAGAACCCTGCACAAACAGCGGATGCGAAATGACACCGCGGAGAAACTCCTTCGCCCGGCGGCAACCTCCCATCCGACCGGTACTTGACGCGCCATTTCTACTCATGCAGCGTTTGACTGCCATGGATTGTTAAATTGGCGGTACCACATCGTCTCCGCCCTTATGATGATCTCCTGTTTCCTAGTATATTGCATTTTTGAAAAATAGCAAGAGGGAATCAATAAAAAATTACCGATTTTCGAAAAAATTTGCAAAAAATTGATGCTGCACCGGAATCGGCGGAAAATCCGCACCTTTTGCCGATTGTGCGCGAAGCGGCGGTTGTTTTTTTGGGAGAAACGGGCTATAATAGCCGGGCTGCGCCTGCGCGGCAGATTATCGGAAACAGGTGTAATCATGTATCGCGATCTGACCAGAGGAAATATCACAAAGGGGCTTCTGCTGTTTGCGCTGCCGATGATTGCGGGGAATTTGCTCCAGCAGTTTTACAACATCGCCGACACGCTCATTGTCGGGCAGGCGCTGGGCAAAAACGCGCTGGCAGCGGTGGGCTCGGCATACACGCTCATGACGTTTCTGACGTCGATTTTCCTGGGACTTTCGATGGGCGCGGGCGCGCTGTTTTCGATCTACCTCGGAAAAAAGGACTACGGCGCGCTGCGAAGCGCAGTGCATCATGCGCTGGTTCTGATCTTTGCGGTGACGGCTGCTCTGAACGTGCTGGTCTATGCATTTTTAGACCCGATTCTGCGCTTCCTGCAAATTCCGGACGAACTGTACAGCTCCATGCGCGAGTATCTGGTGATTATTTTCGCTGGACTCATTGCGACGTTTCTTTATAACTTCTTTGCCTGCCTGCTGCGCGCGGTCGGAAATTCGGTGGCGCCATTATGGTTTCTGGGCACGTCGGCGCTTTTGAACATCGCGCTGGATCTTTTGTTCGTGCTGGTGTTCTCGTGGGGCATTGCGGGCGCGGCAATTGCGACGGTTTTTGCCCAGTATGTCGCGGGCATCGGAATTACCGTTTACGCGGGGTGCAGGTGCCGCGAGTTTCTGCCGGGAAAGGAAGACCGGCGGTTCAGCCGCAAAATTCTCTCCGAGATTCTCGATCTGTCGCTTCTGACCTGCGCGCAGCAGTCGGCAATGAATTTTGGCATTCTGCTCATTCAGCGTCTGGTCGACAGCTTCGGACCCGTTACCATGGCGGCGTTTGCCGCGGCGGTGAAGATCGACTCGTTCGCATATTTGCCTGTGCAGGACTTCGGCAACGCTTTTTCTACGTTCATTGCCCAGAACTACGGCGCGGGCGACCGCGAGCGGCTCAAACAGGGCTTCCGGCAGGCGACAATTGCAAGCGCGGTGTTTTCTGCCGTGATTTCCGCGCTGGTGTTCGTGTTTGCAAATCCCTTGATGCGCATTTTTGTGCAGACAGGGGAGACGCAGGTGCTTGCGGCGGGCGTTTTGTATCTGCGCGTCGAGGGCGCGTGCTATGTCGGCATCGGCTGTTTGTTCCTGCTCTATGGATTCTACCGCGCGATCAAGCGCCCGGGCATGTCCGTCGTGCTGACGGTCATTTCACTCGGCACGCGCGTGGTGCTGGCGTATCTTCTGGCAGGACCCATCGGCGAGATCGGTATCTGGATCGCGATTCCGATCGGCTGGGTGCTTGCCGATCTCACCGGCTATGGCTATTACTTCCGGCACAAACAGAAACTGCTTCCGCAGGAGCAAAAATGAATACGAAGCCGCGCAGCTAGAGCCTCCAGCTGCGCGGCTTTGCATCCTGTCTTTTAATGGTCGGATTTCAGACCGGCTCCACACATGGTGATGAGCGTGTCGGGGGTTTTGCCGTAGAGCCGGCAGTATTCCAGATACGCGGCGTAATTGGCGGCGGTGGTGTGCTCGCAGTAGATGCCCCTGCGCGCAATTGCGGCGCGCGCATCGAGAATTTTGTCCTCCGGCGCGTGGACGAAGCGGACGTTGTGCTTTTTGGCGAGCGAGAGAATTTCCTGCCCGCGCATCGGCTTGCCGATGGCAATGCCCTCGGCAATGGTCGGCGTGGGCAAGACGGCGGCGGGCGTGTCGAGGTTTTCCTCTGCCGCGCGCAGCAGCGGGTCGCAGTTCTGGCTCTGCAGCGCGATGATCTGCGGGAAGCGGTCGATCACGCCGCTTTCTTGCAGGTGCTCCAGCGCGAAGATCGCACCGAGAAACAGCGTGCCGTTTCCGACGGGGATGACGAGGTTCGCCGGGATTCTTCCGAGCTGTTCGAAGACCTCGTAGATATACGTTTTCGTGCCCTCATAGAAAAACGGGTTATAGACGTGGTTCGCATAGTATACGCCCTCTTTTTCGACCTTTTCGCGGCACACGTCCGCGCAGTGGTCGCGCGAACCGGGAACGACCGTGCAGACAGCGCCGTGCGCGCGGATCATGTCGATCTTTTTGGGGCTGGTTCCCTCGGGGACAAAAATCTCGCAGCCGATGCCGGCTTTTGCGCAGTATGCCGCGACGGCGTTTCCGGCGTTGCCGCTCGAATCCTGGACAACCCAGTCGACGCCGATTGCCTTGCAGTGCGCAATCAGGACCGCCGCGCCCCGGTCCTTAAAGGACAGCGTCGGCATGAAGTAGTCCATCTTAAAGGAAACGTCTTCGTCAAATGTTACAACCGGCGTCATGCCCTCGCCGAGCGTGACATCCCGCCAACTCTCGCCGTCCAGCGCCATGTATCTGCGGTAGCGGAACTGGCTCCACTCGTGCGTGTCGATGCCGGAAAGCTCGAACTTCTCCGGCGTAAAATCCAGCTTCCAGAGCCCGCCGCAGCCGCAGTGGGCGTTTCTGGTTGTAACAGGCTCTGTGTGTCCGCAGTTTGTGCATACAAATTTCATAAGATTCCCTCCTGCTTATTTGGTTGCCAGCTCTGCCACGGCTTCGATTTCTATCAGCGCGCCGTTGTGAAGCGGTCTTGTCGGGACGATCACGCGCGCGGGCTTGTGACTTCCAAAAAACGCGCCGTATACCTCGTTGACCGTGTCCCAGTAAGAGACGTCCGGAATATAAACCCGGCAGAGAACAACGTGTTCTTTTCTGCACCCGGCAGCTTTCAGAACAAGCTCCACATTGTGCAGCGCGTCGCGCGTCTGCGCTTCGATGTTCTCCGCCATCGGCGCGCCGGTCTCGTGGTGGACCGGAAGCTGCCCGGAGATGTAGAGCGTATTGCCTGAGACCATGCCCGGCACATAGTGCCCTTTGTTTTGCAGCTTCGTTTCGATTCTGACTTCCTTCATCCGCGTTTACCTCGCACTTCGTCCAGATAGCTGTAGATGGTGACTTTTCCGACGCCGAGCTTCTCCGCTGCCTTTTCGACGCTGCCTTTCATCAGGAACAGACCCTTTTCGTCCATGAAGCGGATCTTTTCCAGCCGTTCATCGCGCGTGAGCGACTGCGCGTCGGAGCCGTTCAAAATGTTGTCCATCAGGTTTTCAATCAGGACCGACACGTGCGCGCCGGTGTCTGCGCTTTGCTCCATCGGCGCTGTTTTTGGGGGTTCGGGCGGCAGCAGCGACTGCAAAAACGAGAGCGCGCCGGAGAGCTTTGTCGTGTCCAGATTGATGCACATTGCACCGGTCAGATGCCCGCGCGCGTCCTTGATCAGAAGCGACGACGAGCGGATATGCTTGCCGTTCGGCGCGGTAAAATAGTAATTTGCAACGAAATTTTCCTTGAGATCGTCTGACAAAATGACCTGCTTGACCAGCTGGTCAAAGCTCTCGCCGACCTTCCTGCCGGTGACGGACGGGTTTTCCACGTAGACCACCGAGTGCGCGGGTGTGTCCAGATCGTGCAGCACGACCTCGCAGTCGGGTCCGAGCGTCTGCACGAGCATCTGCGCCAGCGGAACGTAGGGGCGCAATTCCTGTTTGATTTCCATAGAAGTCCTCACTGCAGCTTTCCGCGGCAGGCAATCGGCAGCTCGCCGACCACCTCGCCGCCATCGATCAGATACGCGGTCTCATACAGGTTGCAGACCGGGCAGATGTGCACCGGGAGGATGCGGACCTTGTCGCCAACCTCGACGCTGTCGTGGAACGCCTTGTCGTTTAAAATCGCGTGCTCGTCGAAGACCTTTTCAATATGAACGTCCTCGCTGCCGTAGATCGTGCCCTTTCCGGGTGTGGCGCAGATGCCCTCCGTCCGCGACTGCATGGTAAGCCCCTTCGCACCGACGTCCAGAATGGTCCGGGTGGCGGTGGGCTTGCTGATCACGCTTGCCAGCACCGTCGCCGCACAGCGGTCCAATGTGCCGATGGCGTGCCCCTGCGAGGCATCCATGAGCGCGTAGGTTCCGGGGCGAAGCTCGGTGATGCCGGGGAGAAGTTTCACGTGGTTCATAAATGTCGGCGTTGCGCCGTAGCTGACGGTTTTGCAGGGCATGCCGTGCTGCGCGGCAAGGTCTGCGAAATGAAGCGTCCTTAGCTGCGCGCCCTCGGAGAGCGCTTCGAGCGTCTCACGGTTTTCAGTGTTGTAGCTGTTGCCGTCGTGGGAAAAGATGCCGCCGAACGGCACATGGGGGCAGCATTTGATGGTATCCAGAAGCGTCAGGAAATCCGCTTCCTCGATGATGCCCGAGCGGTTTTCGCCGACCTCAATTTCGATGAGGACCGGAACGCGGACGCCGGCTTCCGCAAAAACACGCTCGGCTCGTTCCACCTGACAGGGC
>DPCD01000039.1:6973-7490 GCA_003516765.1 Clostridiales bacterium
ACCTGACAGGGCGTGTCCACGCCGAAGGAAATCGTCACGCCGTCTTCTGCAAGCTTCGCAATCCGGCGCAGCTTCAGATCGCCCACGATTTCGTTGGCGATGAAGATATCGTGGATGCCGCTCTGCGCCATGACCTCCGCCTCGCCGGTTTTTGCCACGGCAATGCCGCACGCGCCCGCTTCCAGCTGCATCTTCGCAATCTCGGGGCATTTGTGCGTTTTCGTGTGCGGGCGAAGCGCCGCGCCGTTTTCGTCTGCATAGCGCTGCATGTCGGCAAGGTTCCGCAGCAGGCGGGATTTGTCGATCAGCAGCGACGGGGTGTCCAGTTCGGTATATTTCATAAGCTCGCCTCCTTGTCTATAGAATATATAATTTTTTATACGATGTCAAGATACTAAATATAATTTTTTATATGCCGGTAGAAAAAATTCCCTCCGGCGGCTTGCCGGAGGGAAAGAACGTATTATTGGTGTTCCGGCTCCTGCGCGGGCAGAAGGTTCGTCATGCTCTTGAGGCT
>DPCD01000039.1:7708-8161 GCA_003516765.1 Clostridiales bacterium
ATGCTCTTGAGGCTGATGGCGAGGGTCGACGTGTTGTGCAGCAGCGCCGATGTGGTCGGCGGCAGAATGCCCGCAACGCCCAGAACAATCAGCGAGAAGTTGAAGCTCACGATGAACCGGTAGTTGCGGTGGATACGCGCCATCAGCGCGGCAGAAAGACGGCGCAGCGTGACCAGCTCAAACAGGTCCTCCGATGCAATCGTGATATCGGCAATTTCGCGCGCGATTGCCGCGCCTGTGGAGATGGCAATGCCGGCGTCCGCCTCGGAGAGCGCGGGGGAGTCGTTCACGCCGTCGCCGATCATGATTACCGTGCGTCCGGCAGCCTTTTCCGCGCGGATGAACGCCGCCTTGTCCTCCGGCAGAACCTCGGCGTAGACCTCGTCCACACCGACTTGCACGGCGACTGCTTCAGCGGTCTTGCGATTGTCGCCCGTCATCATGACGACCTTG
>DPCD01000124.1:0-804 GCA_003516765.1 Clostridiales bacterium
CGAAACTCTACGAGGTTTTTGCAAACTGCTGCAGGGCGCAAAGCGCCCCGCTTTTTTCTGCGGTCTGCGCGGAAAAACGGGGCGTTATTTCCGGCTGCGGCAAATTGACAGGGCTTTTTTCCTGTGCTATGATGATGCTACTTAATATGGGGGATTGTTGTTATGTCCATTCGCTTTGCATCCGCCTCTGATTGCGCGGCAATGCTTGCCATCTATGCGCCGTACATCGAGACCACCATCACCTTCGAGCAGACGGTTCCCTCGCAGCAGGAGTTTGCCGCGCGCGTAAAGACTGTGCAGCAGGAGTATCCCTGGATCGTTTGGGAAGAAGACGGAAAAATCCTCGGCTATGCCTATGCGCACAAATTTGCCGAGCGCATCTCCTACCGCCCGTCGGCAGAGCTTTCGGTGTATCTGGACCGCGCGGCGCGCGGGCGCGGCATCGGGAAAAAGCTCTACCGGGCGCTTTTTGCCATAGGGCAGCTACAGAACGTCAAATCGGTCTACGGCATTGTGACCTCTCCAAACGAGAGAAGCGAAGCGATGCATCTGGCGATGGGCTTTGCGCGGGTGTCGACGCTCAAAAACGTCGGCTACAAGGACGGCTGGCGCAATGTATCGTGGTTCTGCAAGCAGATCGGGGCATACGCCGAGCCGTTTACGCCCTTCCGCCCGATCGGACAGCTTGACCCGGCGCAGCTGGAAGCCGTGCTGCGCGAAAGCGAAAAATAATGTGTGGAAAGGACGCTGTCTTATGGACCTCCGCCTGATTGCCTTCGACCTGGACGGAACGCTGCTGCGCTC
>DPCD01000124.1:992-1178 GCA_003516765.1 Clostridiales bacterium
GGAACGCTGCTGCGCTCCGACAAGTCCATCTCCCCGCGCACGATGCATGCGCTTCACGCCGCGCAGGAACGCGGTGTGCTGCTCGTCCCGGCGACGGGGCGGCTGTACCGGTCGCTTCCTGAAGCGCTTCTCGACGAGCAGCTTTCGCGCTATTTCATTCTGGTCAACGGCGCGCAGGTCTATGAC
>DPCD01000124.1:1363-1839 GCA_003516765.1 Clostridiales bacterium
TCAACGGCGCGCAGGTCTATGACGCGCAGGAAGACAAAACGCTCCTGACCGAGGGGCTGCCGCCCAAGCTGGCACTTCCGATGCTGCAGTTTCTGAAAACGAGAAACGTCGTGCGCGGCGTCTACATTGACGGTCTCGGGCACATGAGCCTGTCTGACTACGAGGAAATTGACGACGTTGCCGCAACACCGGCAACAAGCGCGCTCATGCGCCGCAGCTATCAGGCGGATGAGAATCTGGAAGATCTGACGCAAAACGCCGCTTCCATACAGAAGATCATTGCCTTTTTCCGCAACCCCGAGGAGAAGCAGCCGGTCATCCGCGAGATTATGACGCGCTTTCCGGGCTATGCGGTGTCCTCATCGCTCGGCAACAACATTGAAATCAACGCCAAATACGCCACCAAGGGAAACGCACTGCGCTTTCTGTGCCGGCAGCTCGGCATCTATCCGGCGCAGTGCATGGCGTTCGGCGAC
>DPCD01000124.1:2004-2310 GCA_003516765.1 Clostridiales bacterium
CGCAGTGCATGGCGTTCGGCGACGGCACAAACGACTATTCGATGCTCCGCGCGGCAGGGCTCGGCGTGGCAATGGGAAACGCCTCGGAAGAGGTGCAGTCCTGCGCCGACGCAGTCACGCAGACGAACGATGAAGACGGTGTGGCGCAAATGATCGAGCGCGTGCTGGGGCTGTAACGATGGCAGCGATCATTCCGATTCTGGATTTTGAGAATCCTGCGCTCGACGTGTATGCGCGCCTGAGTGAAAACCAGTTGGTCTGCCGGGAAAATCCGGAGGAAGGGCTTTTCATCGCCGAGAGCGCGCT
>DPCD01000124.1:2534-2737 GCA_003516765.1 Clostridiales bacterium
TTCATCGCCGAGAGCGCGCTGGTCATTGAACGGGCGCTGGACGCAGGCTTCGTGCCGGTGTCGTTTCTGGTGGAAACAAGGCTTCTTGCGCAGGCGCAGGCGCTGTTATCCAGATGTCCGGTGGAGCTTCCCGTCTATACGGCGGAGCTGCCGGTTCTGGAAAAGCTGACAGGGTATGCGCTCACGCGCGGCATGCTCTGCGC
>DPCD01000124.1:2927-3143 GCA_003516765.1 Clostridiales bacterium
GCGCGGCATGCTCTGCGCGATGCGCCGCCCGGCGCCGAAGGATGCGGCAGCGCTTCTTCGCCGCACCTCATGCGTCGCCGTATTGGAGGATGTGGTCAATCCCACGAACCTCGGCGCGATTTTCCGCTCGGCAGCTGCGCTGGGCGTGGAGGCGGTGCTGCTGACGCCCAATTGCACAGACCCTCTTTATCGGCGCGCCATCCGCGTGAGCATGGG
>DPCD01000124.1:3374-3563 GCA_003516765.1 Clostridiales bacterium
GCCATCCGCGTGAGCATGGGAAACGTCTTTCTGGTGCCGTGGGCGTATCTGCCGGACGATCACTGGCAGGCGCTTTTGAAGGAAGGCGGCTTTCAGACGGTCGCCATGGCGCTGCGGGAAGACGCAAGGGTTCTCTGGGACCCGGCGCTGACCCGGATTTCGAAGCTTGCCGTCGTCATGGGCTCGGAG
>DPCD01000082.1:0-2478 GCA_003516765.1 Clostridiales bacterium
ATCCACCAGCACTTCAAGCTCGTTGATGTCTTCACCGCCACGGAAAACATCATCCTCGGTCTGGACGAGCCCGGCCGGATGAACATCCCCGAGGCGACCCGTAAAGTCAAGGAGATCTGCGACAAATACGGCTTCGACATTGACCCCAACCAGAAAATTTACGACATGTCCGTCTCGCAGAAGCAGACGGTTGAGATTGTCAAGGTGCTCTATCGCGGCGCCGATATCCTGATTCTCGACGAACCGACCGCGGTTCTGACCCCGCAGGAGACAGATAAGCTCTTCCAGATCATGCGCAACATGAAAGCCGACGGCAAGTCGCTGATCATCATCACCCACAAGCTCCACGAGGTGCTGGATGTGTCGGACCGCGTCGCGGTTCTGCGCAAGGGCGAGTACATCGGAGACGTTCTCACCAAGGATGCCGACCAGCAGTCTCTGACCGATATGATGGTCGGTCACGCGGTCGCGCTCAACATCGACCGTCCGGAGCCCGTGAATGTCCAGAAGCGTCTGGAAATCACCGGTCTTACCGCCTACGACGAGCTGGGCGTCAAGCGGCTCGACGATGTGTCGTTCACCATCAACGCCGGCGAGGTGCTCGGCATTGCGGGCATCGCAGGCAGCGGTCAGCGCGAGCTTCTTGAGTCCATCGCGGGTCTTTACCCGGTTGCCGAAGGCTCTGTCAAGTATTACGCACCGGACGGCAGCGCGCCGAAGGAGCTGGTTGGTCTCGACCCCATGGATATCCGCAAGAGCGGCATTGCCATGTCCTTCGTCCCCGAAGACCGTCTGGGCATGGGTCTGGTCGGCTCGATGGGCATGACGGGCAACATGATGCTCCGCTCCTGGAGAAAGGGCGCCAGCATCTTCTTAAACCGCAAGGACCCGGAGGCGCTGGCAAACCGCATCTGGAACGAGCTCGGCGTTGTGACGCCCAGCACGAACTTCCCCGTGCGCCGCATGTCCGGCGGCAACGTGCAGAAGGTTCTGGTCGGTCGTGAAATTGCGCAGTCTCCTGCCGTTCTCATGACGGCTTACGCGGTGCGCGGACTCGATATCAACACGTCCTACACCATTTACAACCTGCTCACCGAGCAGAAGATGAAGGGCGTCGCCGTCGTGTACGTCGGCGAAGACCTGGACGTTCTGCTGGAGCTCTGCGACCGGATTGTCGTTCTGTGCGGCGGTCAGGTTTCCGGCGTGGTCGACGCCAGAACCACCGACAAGCGCCAGATCGGCAGCCTCATGACCCTCGTGAGAGGAGGAAACGTCGATGCATAAACAGTCCCTGTTCCATATCTCCAAGCGAGACGCCCTGCCCTGGTATCAGGCGGTGCTGATCCGCGGCGGTGCAATCGTTCTGGCGCTGATCGTCTGCGCGCTCGTCACGACGCTCCTCACGGGCGAAAACCCCATCAGTATTTACGGCACCATTTTCTACGGCGCATTCGGCACCGCGCGCAAATCCTGGGTCACGTTCCAGAACCTCGCGGTTCTGCTCGGCATCTCCCTTGCCGTTACGCCCGCATTCAAGATGCGCTTCTGGAACATCGGCGCAGAAGGTCAGGTCCTGATCGGCTGTCTTGCCACTGCGGCATGTATGATTGTGCTGGGCGACAAGCTTTCGAACGGCGTTCTGATTCTCGTCATGCTCGTCGCCGCCATCGCGGCAGGCTCTCTGTGGGGCTTCCTTCCGTCGTTTTTTAAGGCAAAGTGGAACACCAACGAGACGCTCTTCACGCTCATGATGAACTACATCGCAACCCAGCTCGCTGCATTCTTCATCATCGTCTGGGAAGTGCCGAAGGGCGCTGGCAAGATCGGCATCATCAACCAGAACAGCCAGGCGGGCTGGCTTCCCGTCATCGGCGGCAAGCAGTATCTGCTGACCATTCTGGTCGTTGCGGTCATGACCATTCTCATGTACATCTACCTCAACTACAGCAAGCACGGCTATGAAATCGCCGTTGTCGGCGAGAGCCAGCGCACCGCGAGCTACGCCGGCATCAAGGTCGAGCGCGTGATCATCCGCACGATGGTGCTCTCCGGTGCGGTCTGCGGTCTGATGGGACTTCTGCTCACGGCAGGCACCGACCATACCCTCACCACCACAATCGTCGGTGGACGCGGCTTCACAGCCGTTATGGTCTCGTGGCTGGCAAAGTTCAACCCCATCGTCATGGTGTTCACGAGTTTGCTTCTCGTCGTTTTAAGCCGCGGCGCGAGTGAGATTTCCAGCGTATTCTCTCTCAACCATTCCTTCGCCGACATTCTGACCGGTATCATCCTGTTCTTCATCATCGGCAGTGAGTTCTTCCTCACCTATAAGGTCAGTCTGCGCAAGAGCAAAAAGGAGGCGTAAGAGATGTTTGATTTTGCTTCGTTCCTTCCGCGTGCCGTCATGCAGGGTATTCCGCTTCTGTACGGCAGCACCGGTGAAATCCTCACCGAAAAATCCGGCAACCTGAACCTCGG
>DPCD01000082.1:2786-3271 GCA_003516765.1 Clostridiales bacterium
ATTCCGATGCTCTGCTCGCTGGCAGGGTCGCTTCTGATGGGTCTGATTTACTGCCTGCTGACCGTTACCCTCCGCGCCAACCAGAACGTCACGGGCTTGGCGCTTACGACCTTCGGCGTCGGCGTCGGCAACTTCTTCGGCGGCTCTCTGATCAAGCTCTCCGGCAGCGAAGTTCCGTCCATCGCGCTGTCTGCCACCAGTGCCTACTTCAGCAAATCCCTTCCTATTGCCGAGACGACCGGCTGGTTCGGTCAGGTCTTCCTGTCCTATGGCTTCCTGGCGTATCTCGCAATTGTCATCGCGCTGCTCGCGTCCTACTTCCTCAAGCACACGCGCCCGGGTCTTCACCTGCGCGCCGTCGGCGAGAGCGCGGCAACGGCAGACGCCGCCGGTATCAACGTCACGAAGTACAAGTACCTCGCGACCTGCATCGGCAGCATGATCGCGGGTCTGGGCGGTCTTTACTACGTCATGGACTACGCCTG
>DPCD01000082.1:3499-4320 GCA_003516765.1 Clostridiales bacterium
TTCGGCGACCGCGGCTGGCTGGCAATCGCCCTCGTTATCTTCACGATCTGGCGTCCGAATGTGAGCGTGCTTGCCTCGATTCTTTTTGGCGGCTGCTACATTCTCTATATCTTCATCCCCACCGGCACGAACCTTGCCATCAAGGAGCTCTACAAGATGCTTCCCTATGTGGTTACGCTGGTCGTTCTGATCATTGTCTCGCTGCGTAAAAAGCGCGAGGATCAGCCGCCTCAGTCCCTGGGTCTTGCCTACTTCCGCGAAGAACGATAGAAATACAGAAAACCGCTCCTGCAGAAAAGCTGCAGGAGCGGTTTTTTTGCTGCCGGAACCGGTTCTTTCTCCGGGCGGCAAAAAAGCGGAAGGCTTTCGCCTTCCGCCTGTTTGTATGTTGGCAGGTTTTGATTAGCCCTGTGCCTTCATGCGAGCGAAGCAGTCGCTGCAGTAGACGGGACGATCAGACTTCGGCTCAAAGGGAACACGAGCTTCGCCGCCGCAGGCAGCGCAGGTCGCGGTAAAGTACTCTCTGGGACCACGGGTTGCAGTCTTGCGGGCGTCGCGGCAAGCCTTGCAGCGCTGGGGCTCGTTCTGGAAGCCTCTTTCTGCGTAGAATTCCTGCTCACCGGCGGTGAAAACGAATTCCTTGCCACATTCCTTACAGACCAAAGTTTTGTCTTCGTACATTTTGATGTTACCTCTCTTTTTTAGCGAAAATGATGTACCCTGGGATCAGGGTCTTTATATGCCATCAGCAAGAAGCTGGATGCGCTGTGATTTGCCGTGTGTTCTCATGGGGTCTGTACACGAAGAGAGGGTACAAAGAA
>DPCD01000082.1:4585-7867 GCA_003516765.1 Clostridiales bacterium
TATTATATGCAAGCTTTTTCCATTTGTCAATAGTAAATAAAACCCTTTTTATTTTTTCAGGATTTTTTGTACGTTTTCGACGGCTTCCACCAGCGTTTTTACCACGCTTTCCGCAAGATCTTGTGTGTCCGCCTCCGCCATCACACGAATGAGCGGCTCTGTGCCGGATGCACGCAGCAAAATCCGTCCGCGCCCCGTAAGCCGTACCTCCTCGCGCGCCGTCGCCTGTGCCAGCTCCCGGCTGTTCAGGATCGCCGTTTTTTCTTCGTTGGAGCCGACCTTCACATTCCGCAGCACCTGTGGGTAATGCGTGATCTGCCCGGCAAGCTCGCTTGCCGTCTTGCCGCTTTCTCCGAGAATGGAGAGAAACTGCAGCGCCGCCAGCTGCCCGTCGCCGGTCGTCATGTGCTCTAAGAAAATGATGTGCCCCGACTGCTCGCCGCCGAGGACCATATGCTCCTTCTGCATCAGCTCCAGCACGTTCCGGTCGCCGACCGCTGCGCACAGCAGCTTCAGGTGCTGCTGCTCGCAGAATTTATGAAGCCCGAGGTTCGACATGACCGTTGCCACAAAGCCCTCTGATTGAAGCTTTCCCTGTGCGGTTAAGTACTCGGCGCAGACCGCCATGATCTGGTCGCCGTCAATCTCGCAGCCGTTCTCGTCGACCGCGAGGCACCGGTCCGCATCGCCGTCGAACGCAAGCCCGAGCTGGAAGCCGCCCTCGCGGACCGCGCGGCTGAGCCTCTCAAGATGTGTCGAGCCGCAGTTTTCGTTGATATTGACGCCGTCGGGCGATACGCTCAGGTACTCTGCCTGAAGCGGGAAGCGCGAGAACAGCTTTTTCGCCGTCGCGCTTGCTGCGCCGTTGGCGCAGTCGAAGACGACCTTGATCGGTTGCAAACCGTCCACCGTAGATGCCAGATGGTCCAGATACACATCCATCAGCTGCGCGCCGTCGTAAATCCTGCCGATTTCTCCGTGCGTGCGGGCAGGAAGCTCTCCCTTCTGCAAAATCAGCGCCTCAATTTCCGCCTCCAGCTCGTCGCTGAGCTTGAAGCCCTGCGCCGAGAACATCTTGATGCCGTTATGCTCAAACGGATTGTGGGACGCCGAAATGACAATGCCTGCGTCCGCCTGCTCGTGTACCGTCAGATAGGCGACCGCCGGCGTCGGAATCACGCCGAGCCTTACCGCATCGCAGCCGCTGGCAGTAAGTCCTGCCAGAAGCGCCGCTTCGAGCATGTCGGAGGAAATGCGCGTGTCCTTGCCGATGACAACCTTCGGTCGTTTTCCGTCCGCTCGTTCCAGACTGATTGCTGCCGCCTGACCGACTCTGTATGCAAGCCGGCACGTCAGCGTCTCATTGGCGACGCCGCGAATGCCGTCCGTTCCAAATAATTTTCCCATACCGATAACCCTTCTTACTCAAAAACTCAGCTGCTCGACCTGCGCGCTCTGCGGCGCGGGCAGATGCAGATGCTCATACGCAAGCTGCGTCACGCAGCGCCCTCTCGGCGTGCGCGTCAGAAACCCGATCTGCATCAGATACGGCTCATACACATCCTCGAGCGTTACCGCCTCTTCTCCGATCGTCGCCGCCAGCGTTTCCAGTCCCACGGGACCTCCGCCATAGTTGCGGATAATCGCCGTCAGCATTCGCCGGTCAATGGCGTCCAACCCCAGATGGTCGACCTCCAGCTTCCCCAGCGCGTGGTCGGCAGCGTCCTTCGTGATGACGCCGTCGTGATACACCTGCGCAAAATCGCGCACACGGCGCAGAAGCCGGTTTGCAATGCGGGGCGTGCCTCTTGAGCGTGAGGCAATCTCCAATGCGCCCATGGGGTCAATGTCGATGCCAAGCAGCGCCGCCGAGCGTGTGACAATCCGGCTCAGCTCCTCGTTCGTGTAAAGCTCCAGGCGCAGCTGCACGCCGAAGCGGTCCCGCAGCGGGCTTGACAGCTGCCCGGCGCGCGTCGTCGCGCCGATGAGCGTAAAGTGCGGCAAATCCAGCCGGATGGAGTTGGCAGACGGACCTTTTCCGATGATGATATCAATCGCATAGTCCTCCATCGCGGGGTAGAGAATTTCCTCGACCGCGCGGTTGAGCCGGTGAATTTCATCGATAAACAGAATATCTCCCGGCGCAAGGTTTGTAAGAAGCGCCGCAAGGTCTCCCGCCTTTTCGATTGCCGGACCAGACGTAACACGGATGTTCGATCCCATCTCGTTGGCAATCACACCCGCAAGCGTCGTCTTTCCGAGTCCCGGAGGACCGTATAGCAGCACATGGTCCAGCGGCTCATTGCGCCGCCTTGCCGCTTCGATATAGACCGAAAGATTCTCCTTCGCCTTTTCCTGTCCGGTATACTCTGCGAGCGTTTTCGGGCGCAAGCTCACCTCGCCGTCGTCCTGCGGAATCAAGCTCGTCGTGACAATCGGCGCTTCATAATCCTGTGAAAAATCAAGACTCATGGCGGTCCCCCCTTACTGCATGACCATGGCTTTGAGCGCGTGGCGGACCATATCCTCGACCGTCATGGCGTTGACGTCCACGCCCTTGAGCGCTGCGGCAATCTCCTGCTGGCTGTAGCCGAGGCTGCTGAGCGCCGCCGTCGCTTCGGCGGTCTTGCTGCCGCGCACGGGCGAGGCAAGATCCATCTGCGAAACGTTTGCCTCCATCTGCGCAGGCGTGAACTTTCCCTTGAGCTCCAGCATAATCCGCTCGGCAAGCTTTTTGCCGACGCCCTGCGCCATCGTAAGTGTCTTCACGTCCTGTGTCATGACCGCCAGCGTAAACTGGTCCGGCGTCACGACCGACAGAATTGCCAGCGCCGCCTTCGGTCCAACGCCGCCCACACTCAGCAGCTTTTCAAAGCAGTCCAGCTCCTCGCGCGTATAAAAGCCGAAAATATCGAACGCATCTTCCTTGATATTGCAGTAGGTGTAAAGCCGCGCCTGTCTGCCGACCTGCAGACGGGAAATCGTATAGTTCGTCGTATGGCAGGCATAGCCCACGCCTCCGCAGTCGACCACTGCGAGGTTTGTATCGAGGATTGTAATCGTTCCGTTCAGATAATAAAACATACTCTATCCCCTTGCCTCCTGCACGCGGCTCAGAAGGCTCGTAGCGCTTCTCGCGTGGCACAGGGCGATGGCAATGGCGTCCGCCGCGTCGTCCGGGCGCGCCACCTTTTCCATTTTGAGAATCCTTCGCGTCATGTCCATGACCTGCCGCTTTTCTGCGCCGCCATAGCCCACGACGGCCTGCTTGACCTGATTGGG
>DPCD01000082.1:8010-10000 GCA_003516765.1 Clostridiales bacterium
ATGTCCATGACCTGCCGCTTTTCCGCGCCGCCGTAGCCAACCACTGCCTGCTTGACCTGATTGGGCGTATACTCGAAAAGCGGCGCGCCGTATTGCTCGATCGCCAGCAGAATGACTCCTCTTCCGTGACTGACGCCGATGCCGGTTGTGACGTTGTGTCCCCAAAAAAGCTCCTCGACCGCCACCGCGTCGGGCTTCACAGTCTTCAAAAGCTCCATCATATCGTCGTAGAGCATCACCAGACGCTTCGAGAGCGCCGGTCCTGCAGGCGTGGTGATCGTTCCGTAGTTCAGAAGGCGCAGCTGCCCCCGCTCTGCCTGCAAAACGCCGAAGCCCGTCGTCGCATAGCCGGGGTCAATGCCGAGAATCTGCATAGCCGCCTCCCGTCAGAACCTGCCGAACATCTGCCAGTAGCACATGCCGCCGATGGCAAACAGCACCACCGCCAGCAGCACCCACGCCAGCACAATCTGACTTTTCGGGCGCGGCGTGTAGGGACGTTTCTCCTCCGGCTGCGCGTGCGCGCTTTTGTATTCCAGTTCTTCTGTCGAGCGTTCCGGTGTCAATCCTGCCGCCTCCCGTTTCTTTCGCATATGGATTAAGTATATCACACATTCGTTCAAAATCCTAGAACAAAATACTGCACCTGTCCGATGCATACGTTTCCCGCCTCCGGCAAATACTGCCGCAGGGAGGAAAATTGCCATGCTCATTTCATTCATCCGCACCGTTATCCTTTACAGTATCCTGATTCTCGTCATCCGTCTCATGGGAAAGCGCCAGCTCGGCGAAATGGAGCCGATGGAATTTGTCGTCACAATGCTCCTTGCAAACCTCGCCGCCGTCCCCATGCAGGAGACTGGCATTCCGCTGCTGGCAGGGCTGATTCCGATTCTGGTGGTGCTGTCCATGGAGCTGCTGCTGTCCGTTCTTGTTTACCACAGCGTGCACGCGCGAAGACTTCTGTGCGGCAAGCCGGTGATTCTGATGGAAAACGGGCGGCTTTTGCAGGACAACATGAAAAAAACGCGCATCACACCGGACGAGCTGACCGAGTTTGCGCGCATGGAGGGCATCACAGACCTATCCAGCGTCAAATACGCGATTCTGGAAACCGGTGGGCAGATCAGCATCCTGCCCTACACAAAATATAAGCCTGCCAGTGCAAAGGACGCTGGCGTGAAGGTGGAAGATGCGCAGCTTCCCGTGACCGTGATCTCCGACGGACATGTGCTGAACGAAAACCTGCCAAAGCTCGGAAAGCCGCGCGCCTGGGTCGACGAGGTACTGCGCGAGCATCAGTGCTGCGCAAAAGACGTGTACCTTCTTTCCTGCGCGCCGGACGGGAAGCTGTTCTTTTGCAGAAAGGAGTGAAGCCGGATGCGCCATATTCTTCTTTCGTGCGTCATTTTGCTGCTGGCGCTCTCGTTCTGCCTGTTTTCGATGCTGCACATCCGCGAGATCTGCAAGCAAACACTTTCCGCGCTCACAAGCGCGCAGGAGCAGGCGCAAATATATGATTTTGAAGCCTGCCGCGCGTCCATGCAGCAGGCACTGCGCATCTGGCGGCAGTATGAGCGCTATTTTGGGCTGACGCTGACGCACAGCGAGATCGACGATATTTTAGAGCGCTTCGCCGCTTTGAGCCAGTACGCTGTGCTGGAGGACCGCGACGATTTTCTTGCCGGCTGCGCGGAGCTGCGCTTTTCTATCGAGCATATCCGGCAGATGGAGCTACCGTCCATTGAAAATATTCTCTAAGGAACCTCTGAATAAATCCCCGACCGCAGGATTGGCGGAAAATCTCTCACCGTCCACAGCCGCCGATTTAATCAGAGCTTCCCTAAATCTGCGCAAAATGCCCGCCGGAAACCGGCGGGCATCAGGATTTTTTCCATGTTTACTTTTCGTCGAGCAGCTTGTTGAGCTCGTGCATGAAGCTGTCGATGTCCTTGAACTGACGGTAGACCGAGGCAAAGCGCACGTAGGC
>DPCD01000082.1:10243-12791 GCA_003516765.1 Clostridiales bacterium
GGCTTCAGCTTTTCCATGACCAGCTCGCCGATCTGGGTGGTCGAGACCTCGCGGTCGAGCGAGTTCTGGATAATCTGCTCAATGGCGTCGGTTGCCTCTTCGAGCTTTGCCAGCGCCACCGGGCGCTTTTCGCACGCGCGGAGCATGCCGTTGAGGATTTTGTTACGGTCAAACGCCTGACGCGCGCCGTCGCGCTTGATGACGACAATGGGCAGGCTCTCGACGGTCTCATACGTGGTAAATCGCTTCTGGCACGACAGGCACTCACGCCTTCTGCGGATGCTCTGACCGTCCTCGGAGTGACGCGAGTCGACGACCTTGCTCTCCTGATACCCACAATACGGACACTTCATGGCAAATCCTCCCGGCAAAGCAAATTGATACTTCAATTATAGCAAACCCGCCTGCGCTTGTCTACGGTTTTTCTCTGTGTTTCCGGCAAAAGCGGTAGGTTTTACAGCCAGTCGTCCACCACGTCCCTGAGTGTTTCCGGCGTGACTGCGCCGCGCGCCAGCGCATCAATCAGTGTGTGGATTTTCTCCCGCGAGGTCGTGATATCCGAAACCTCCGCGCGTGAGCTTTCCCCGTTCTGATACGCTTCGACAATCACGCCGTACCGGCTCGGTCCGCGCGCAGTGTCCGGGTCCTCCTGCGTCAGATAGTAGCGCAGCTCCAGCGGCACTCCGCGGCAGGTTTCGGTCCAGTTTGTTCGGATGAGCGACAGGTTTTTTGTTTTCATAGTCATTTTTCTTTCCCTCCTGTTTCTATTGAACCACAGATCGTGTATACTGGAAACGGGAAATATTCGCGCCCATTCGACAAAAAACGATGTATTTCCCGAGAATCGAAGAAAAAGACCGCGCAAATGTCAAATAACCAGCCGTTTTTCTTCCAGATTCAGGATATCCTGTCGAAAACTTTTTTGTCGGAGGTCTGTTTATGAAGCTTCCAGAATCCTTTGATCGCGCCATGCGCGACCTGCGCCGGGCACAGATTCCGGTCTATGCCGGAAACGCTGCGTTCTTTCTTGTGCTGTCGTTTCTGCCGCTGCTGACGCTGCTGCTGGCAGCGCTGCAATACACGGTTTTCCGCCCCGAGGACCTGCTGGCGCTGCTCTCGCGCATCATGCCGGATGAGGTTCTGCCGCTGTTTTCCGATTTTTTGCAAAAGGCGTATCAGAAAAGCGGCGCTGCCATCATTTCTCTGAGCGCGCTTACGGCAGCGTGGTCCGCCTCGCGCGGCATCTACGGCATCTCAAAGGGGCTTTCCGCCGTGCTGGATGTGCCGGAAACAAGAAGCTATCTGCGCCTGCGGCTTTTGTGCCTGTTTTACATGCTGCTATTTGTACTGGGACTGGTTCTGACGCTTCTTTTTCATGTGTTCGGTCAAAGGCTCCTCGCGCTTCTGACCCGGAAGGGGCTGCCGCTGGCGGGCATGCTTTCGTTTCTGCTGGAGCATCTGCAGCTTTACTCGTTTCTGCTTCTTACGGCGCTGTTCTCCCTTTTGTATCTTGCCCTTCCGGACCGCAGGCAGCGCCTGAGTGCGGTCTTTCCCGGTGCGCTGGCGGCAGCGGGCGCCTGGCTGCTGTTTTCCGCGCTCTTTTCCGTCTACGTCAACCACTTTGCAAAAGGGCTGGCGCTCTACGGAAGCCTGACGACGATGGTTCTGACCATGCTCTGGGTCTACGCCTGCGTGAGCATCGTCTTTTACGGCGCGTTTTTGAACCGCCTGCTCCTGCGCCTTCGGACGGGCGCATAGTCCATGTTTTTTCCGCAGCGCCGTAACACCTGTGCCCGCCAGAGCGTCCTGTAAGGCAGCACGTGCAAATTGTTACACGAGGTGATCGCATGCTAGAGTTGACCGAAGAAGACGCGCTGCAGCGCCTGCGCGCACAGGACCCGGCGGCACTTTCCTGGCTCATCGGGCGCTATAACCGCTATGTCGCATCGATTGTCTGCGCCGTTCTGGGCGCGCGCTGCCGTGTGCAGGACGCGGAGGAGCTGACTGCCGACGTCTTTTACAGCGTCTTTCGCCGCGCGGAGGCAATCTCCCCGGGAAAGCTGCAGGCATATCTGGGCGCGGCGGCAAGAAACCGCGCGAAGGATTTTCTGCGCAAGCAGGCGCCCATTGAGGCAGATCTCGATACCATCGCGCTGCCGGACGGCGCAAATGCCCCGGAGCAGGAACTGCTGCGCCGCGAGCGGCAGGCGCGCGTCCGGGCGGCAATCGAAGCAATGTCCCCGGTCGACCGGGAAATCTTCCTTCGCTATTATTATTACTTACAGCCCGCGCCGGAAATTGCGCAGGCAATGGGGCTGACGCACGGCGCAGTGCGCACCAGGCTCTCGCGCGGCAGAGCCGCACTCAAAAAAATTCTGCTACAGGAGGATGCCGTATGGACGTAAAAATTACCGACCTTTTGGACGATTTCGAAGACGGCTGGCTGCCGCTTCCCGCACCAAAGCACCCCACACACACGCAGACCGAGCGGCTCGTGAAGCAGCGTCTCGGCGTCTCGCGCCGCTGGATGCGTCCTGCGCGAAAAGCG
>DPCD01000082.1:12997-13403 GCA_003516765.1 Clostridiales bacterium
AAATTGCTGCTTTCCGCAGCAATTTCTCTGCTGCTGGCGCTCGGCGTACTGGCGGGCGCTCTGAGCCTGCTACAGCGTTCGCGCATTGATCTCGGCGTAGACAATCCGGATGCCATCGCGGAATACTCCGAGTACGATGCGGCAGAACAAAACACGGCGGGCGCGCAGCTTCTGAGCAGCTTCTGCGCCGGAAAGCGCCTGATTGCCTATATCAGTGTGCCGGACGTTACGGCAGAAATGAACAGCGCCTATCGAACCGCAATGGACACATATGGAATGTCCCTCTGGTCGTGCCGTGCCAAGCCATACTCTGTCTGGGCGAAGCAGCTTTCCTATGACGAGGCGGCGCAGACGGCGCTTCTGCGCGTGGAGCTGCGCGCCGACGAGCCGCCTGCCCTGGGCGAGG
>DPCD01000082.1:13576-13865 GCA_003516765.1 Clostridiales bacterium
AGCCGCCTGCCCTGGGCGAGGTCATGGTCGAACTGTGCTTCGATTCGCAGGAAAACGGACGCGAGCCGACAGGCGCGCTTGTGGACACCGTTGCCGTTCCGATTGCGCCGTCCGCCAGCCTGCAAGCCACGCCGGAGTTGACGCTTTCTTCCTCCTTCCTTGAAGCCGATGCTGCGGTGCAGACGCTCGCGCTCGACGCCGGAACGCTCCGCGTGACGCTGCAGGCGTCCTGCCTGAACGACTATCTTGCCGCGCGCGGAGAAGGCGCGCTGGACGCGCTGGTTAAAGG
>DPCD01000082.1:14091-14749 GCA_003516765.1 Clostridiales bacterium
CGCTGGACGCGCTGGTTAAAGGCTATTTCGGGCAGGACACGGAAAACCCGACCGAGCTGGACGCGCAGGTTGCCTACCGCAGAAGCTGGAACCGCGCGCTGAACGAGGCATTCGCAGCCGCCGCGATTTTGTATGCAGACGGCACGGAAGATGATCTTGCCGCGCTGTTTGAAAACGGGCAGAGCTTCTTCTCGCCCGCGCTGGTTGAAACGCTGGAGCCTGCCGGCATCTACAGCTTTGAGGCGGCGCTGAAGCGCCCCGTTTCTCTCCCCGCAGTCCGCGCCATCCGCATTCTGGATGTGGAAATTCCCCTGAACAAATAAGAAGCCGCCCGCCGCAGACAATCTGCGGCGGGCGGTTCCGGCCATGGCTGTCTTACTTCTTGATGAAGGACAGGCAGTCGGTGCACTGGTCCATCGACGGATGGCACTCGTGCGTGCCGATTCTCACGTGGTCGAGCGAGCAGTAGTCCTGCGAAGCACAGTGGTTGCGGCAGGAAACGACGTTGCATTCAATTGCCTTGTTTGCATGATCCATAATACAGACCTCCTTTTTGGTTTGCAGGAGTAGTATGGCCCGCGTGCAAAAGTTCAATCAGGAAAAATTTTTCAAAAAATCGGCACTCCCAAAAAAGGAAGTGCCGATTGCGTATTTTATC
>DPCD01000143.1 GCA_003516765.1 Clostridiales bacterium
GGCACGGCCGGTGGTTATGATTTGTACACGTTCAGGGCTTTGACTGCGTTTCTTCCTGTCCGATCAGTTTCTTTTCCTGTGCGGACTGCTTTGTCTATCTGCATATCTCCGCTGTCTTCCGCATGGGAAAACGCCTGCGTCCTGTTCAGAACACAAGCCACAGCGAAAGAAAGTGCAGATTCTCCATCTGGATCACAACACTTGAATTTGGGTACAGAAAAAGGACGGCTGTCTGAAAATCAGCCGCCCGAGAAGGAAATATCTACAAGTTATTTCCGGCTTGTCTGCCTTGAAAACCGCTTGCCCCTATTTTGCCCCCAATGGATGACGAAAACAGAGCCCCTTTTGATCTTTTCTGGCACAAAGGGAGCGGTTTTCGGAGCTGCAGTTTGATATGTAGGATAGAACGATATGTGCAGGAAGACCTCGCGTGCTGCTTTACTGCCGCCTCCGTATGGCACGGCATTGGGATTGCGTATACCCGGATGCACCCTTACATAGCAGCTGTAGGATCTATCAGGCAAGCCGCTTTTCGAGGGCGTCGATTCTCTGCGACTGGGAGCGGACGATGGCTTTCAAAAAGTCGAGTTCTTCTTCGAGTTCTTCCGTCTTGCTTTTCGGGGTGAGCGTTTCAAGAATCGTCTGCTGCCCTTCGGCAAGTAACTTGAGACTCGGCATGATCGTGTTCTCGATCATCACCTGCATGTCATGCACAGCCCCATGCCGCGCCTCGTTTGCCATTTCTGTCATGCGTGTGTTCATGCGCTGCTCTGAATCTTGAATCATTTCCCTGATGGCACGCAAATCCTTTTCGTCTAACATCGTCTCAATCCTCCTCATTCCTTTGTTCTGGTGTGGGCGCAGCTTTGGACGGTGGAAGTCAAGGGCAAAGCCCCAAATCAGCCGGTGTCTCATCAGCTGCACCCACGAACCCGCTCGATACAGAGTACAATGCTTTCGCCCTGTACGCAACGCCCGAAGCGATCTGCCGCAAGGTTCTGGTATAGCTAGCGTTTCCGGCGATACCGATGTGCCCGCTCGAAGCGGATCAAAAGGCGTAAGCCCCCCCGGCAACCACGTCCCAAACGCGTCGTATAACGCTAGCTACGCTTTCACTCTAGCACAAGTATACGGGCGCTGTCAATGCTTTTCAGGGGCTTTCTGCTTCCCGCGGTCTCTGGGCGATCTCAAAGAGAAGTGTTTGCAGGAGTTTCCTGTAATTTCAGGAGTTTTTCGCCTGCCTTGTAGATATCGCCCGCGCCGACGGTGAGGATGATATCGCCGGGCTGTGCGATGGAGGCAAGATAGTCGGTCAGCTGCGGAAGACCGGGGCAGTAGACACTGCCAGGAATCTGATCGGCAAGGTCCTTGGAGCTGATGCCGATGGTGTTGGACTCGCGCGCGGCGTAAATGTCGGTCAGCACTGCGAGGTCTGCCGCGGAAAGCTCGCGGACAAAATCGGAAAACAGTGCCTTTGTCCGGGAATAGGTATGCGGCTGGAACGCACAGATTACGCGCCGGTAGCCCATCAGGAGCACCGCGCTCAGAAGCGCATGCAGCTCCGCCGGGTGGTGGGAATAGTCGTCATACACGTCTGCGCCGTGATACCGACCCTTGAATTCCAGACGCCTGCCTGCGCCGTGGAATTCGTGCAGCGCCCGCTGTACTGCCTCCGCCGGAATCGAGAACTTCCAGCAGACCGCGCACGCGGCAAGCGCGTTCATTGCGTTGTGCCGTCCGATGACGCCGAGCTCCAGATGGCAGTAGGGCTTGCCGCCGCAGACGACGTCAAAGCAGCGGTAGTCTTCGCTGAAATTTGTTCCATAGACGTCGTTCGTCTCTGCCATACCGAAGCGCACGAGCGGGAGTCCTTCCAGTGCGTCCATGGTGTTTTTGTCGTCGCCGTTCGCTACGATCAGACCTTCCGCGGGCACCAGTTCGGCAAAGCGGCGGAACGAATGCTTCACGTCCTCCAGATCCTTGAAAAAGTCCAGATGGTCCGCGTCGATGTCCAGCACGACTGCCGTCGTGGGGAAGAAATTCAAAAACGAGTTGCAGTATTCGCAGCTCTCAAGAATGATCGTGTCGCCCTGACCCACGCGGTGCCCCGCGCCAAGCAGCGGAAGAGAGCCGCCGATCATGACCGTGGGGTCCTTGCCTGCCTCCATGAAAATCTGCGTGAGCATGGAGGTTGTCGTGGTCTTGCCGTGCGTGCCGGAGACGCAGATGGCGTGGCGGTACGCCTTCATGATATAGCCCCATGCCTGTGCGCGCTCAAAAATCGGAATGCCGGCTGCGCGGGCAGCGGCAATTTCGGGGTTATCATTGTTGGCAGCGGCAGTGCGGATGACGCAGTCCGCACCCTCAATATTTTCTGCCCGGTGCCCGATCGAAACGGCAATACCCTTTGCCATCAGTTCGTCGGTCGAAACCGAGGCGTTCATATCCGAACCGGAAATCTGCATGCCCATGCTGCGCAGCACCAGCCCCAGCGGGCGCATGGAAACGCCGCCGATGCCGACCAGGTGCGCGTGTCTGCCGGGTTTTAAATAATCGTTGATCTGAAAATGAGAAGAGTTCTCCATCGGGATACCTCCGAGGCTGCAAAGATTTTGCTTGCAAACTGCCGCCCGCGTCCGTATGATAGGAGTAGAAAAGCGGGTGCTGCGGCAAATCGCTGAACTGGTTTATTATAACCCAAATTTGCCCATAACACAAGCGAAAAATACTGCGTTCCGGCAGGTTGCGTTCCGGCAGGTGGGAGGCGAAAAATATGCGTCCGGATGAGCTGTTAAAAAAACTGGAGGATGAGGGCTTCGAGGCGTGCTTTGTCGGCGGCTGCGTGCGGGACACGCTGCTCGGTCGCCCGGTTCACGACTGGGACATTACAACCTCTGCGCTTCCCGAGCAGACGATGGCGCTGTTTCCGCGCTGCATTCCGACGGGACTCAAACACGGCACGGTTACGGTGCTGCTGAACGGCGAAAGCTTTGAGGTCACAACCTTCCGAAAAGACGGCGCGTATCACGACGCCCGCCACCCGGACAAGGTCACGTTTGTGCCGAGGCTGGAAGAAGACCTGGCGCGGCGAGACTTCACAATCAACGCCATGGCGATGCATTTAGACGGCAGCATCACCGACTGCTTTCATGGGCGCGAGGATCTGCAAAGCGGCGTGATTCGCTGCGTTGGAGACCCGGACCTGCGGTTTCGGGAGGATGCGCTGCGGATGCTGCGCGCCCGGCGCTTTTCCGCGCAGCTCGGCTTTCAAATCGAAGCCGGAACTGAGCGCGCCATCAAGGAAAATGCACACCTCTGCCGTGCGCTCTCCAGCGAGCGGGTCTGCGCGGAGACAGAAAAAACACTGCTGTCCGAGCGCCCCGAGACGCTCGGCGTGATGATCGAAGAGGGGCTTCTTGTCGCATGCGCTCTGGAAGGCAGCTATGATCTGCGGCAGCTTCGCACGGTTCCGCCGGAGCCGGACGCACGCTGGGCGATGCTGCAGGTTTTGATACCGGAGCTGGATCTTCGCGCGTTCCGGATGCCGGCGAAGCGCGTCCGCCTGGCAGAAGCTGCCGCTGCAGGCTACCAGCCGCACTACGACCGGCAGGCGCTGAAAGAATTGATGGCGGAGGCGGGGACAGAAACCGCGTTCGTCTGCGCGCAGCTGAGCGCGCAAGCGGCGCTTTTCCGGGAGATTCAGGAAAGCGGTGAGTGCGTGAGCCTGCGCAATCTTGCAGTCTCCGGGAAGGATTTTCCGGCACTTGCCGGAAAACGGACAGGCGAAATGCTGCAGACACTTCTTCGGCATGTGCTTTTGCACCCGGAAGACAACAACCGCCAGACGCTGCTGCGTCTGGCGGAAGAAAAGCTTCGGGAATTCAGATTCTGACGGTGACAAACACGTAGGCGATGTAGAGCGCCGCCATGATGATGCCCTGCAGCTTGGTAAAGCGCTTGCAGAGCATCGTCGGAATGACGGCAATTGCCGTCTCCAGCACGCACATTGGCATGTCCAGATAGACCGTCTGCCGCACCGACTGCGCCGCAATCTGCAGCCCGTCGCCGGAAATGAGGGCGCACAGCGGCAGAATGATTGTGATGTCAATGATGTTTGCGCCCAGAATGTTGCCGACCGACATCGAAGACTGCTTTTTGACAATCGCCGTGATCGCCGTCACAAGCTCGGGAAGCGACGTGCCGATGGCAACCATGGTGACGGCGATGATGCGCTCGGAAACGCCGAGCAGCTGCGCCAGCACCGTGCCGTTGTCGACCAGAAGATTCGAGCCTACCACAAGGCACGCCGCGCCGAGGACGAACAACGCAAGATTTTTGACGAGTGCGTTTCTGCTCTTGTCTACGCAGACCTCCTTGTCGGTATGCTCCTCCTGCGAGAGCTTCTTTGCGCTGCGGATATTTTCAATGAGAAAGGCGATGAACAGTACCAGCACAATCAGACTTTCCGGCAGGCTCAGAAGACCGTCGCGGCACAAAAGCCACAGCACGAGCGTGCTGAGAACCATCAGAACGCCTTTGACGCTGAACTGGCTCATGCGGATGGCAACGGGCATGAAGATGAGTGAAATTGCCATGATGAGCCCTGTGTTTGCTGTGACCGAGCCGATGGCGTTGCCGATTGCCAGATCGGTGCTGCCTTCTGCTGCCGCCATGGTCGAAACGATGATCTCCGGCAGCGTCGTTGCCATCGATACGACCGTCGCGCCGATCAGAAACTGCGGCAGCCCGGACGCTGCTGCCATCCACGTTGCGGCGTCCACGAACCAGTCGCCGCCCTTGACGATCAGCACGAGCCCCAGCAGAAACAGCAAAATCGTGATAATAAGTGATGATGACATAACAATTCCTCCCGTTTGTCTGGCAGAAGGAAGAAAAAAAGACCTTCTGCACGTGATGTGCAAAAAGTCTCGTTCCTGTTTCCAGGCGCAAAGCCACCGGAAAAACCGGGCGATTGTTGGCTGTGCGATTGTAACTACTCCCTCTCAGCAAGGCATAGTATAGAGGATTTCCGGCGCCGCGTCAAGCGGAAAAATGCAGGATTTGGGCATTGGAGGGAAACTGACCAGCAAAATGCACGCAGGTTAAAACTCATGGTTGACTTTTGCCTATCCTTTCTGCTATAATACTTGCGCACGGAGGCTTAGCTCAGCTGGTTAGAGCGCCTGCTTCACACGCAGGAGGTCGATGGTTCGAGTCCATTAGTCTCCACCAAAAAAGAAAGACCACCCATCAGGTGGTCTTTCTTTTTTGGTGGA
>DPCD01000157.1:0-175 GCA_003516765.1 Clostridiales bacterium
CGCAGACGCGCGCTTTGATGTGTATTGCCTCTGGCGGCTTATTCGGGCTCGGCGCGGGCAAGGGCTGGCTTCACCATGTGGGCGCGGCAGACACCGATCTGGTGTTTGCGCTTGTGAGTGAAGAGTGGGGGCTGCTGCTGGCGGGGCTTTGTGTTGCGGCAATTGTGCTGCTGGT
>DPCD01000157.1:229-2720 GCA_003516765.1 Clostridiales bacterium
GTGCATCGCCTCAGGCGGCCTGTTTGGCCTTGGCGCGGGGAAAGGGTGGCTCCACCATGTAGGCGCGGCCGACACGGACCTTGTGTTCGCGCTTGTGAGTGAGGAGTGGGGACTGCTGCTGGCGGTGCTCTGCGTTGCGGCCATTGTGATTCTGGCGGCGTTCGTGGTGCGGTCGCTGCCGCAGGGAAGAAGCTGCTTCTACGCCATCGGCGCGGCAAGCGCGGTGACGATCTATGTGGTGCAGGCGATGCTCAATGTCTTCGGTACAACAAATCTGCTGCCGCTGACCGGCGTGACGTTCCCGTTCGTGTCCAACGGCGGCTCGAGCATGATTTGCGTCTGGGGGCTTCTTGCCTTCATCAAGGCGGCGGACACGCGGCAGAACGCAAGCTTTGCCATTCGGCTGCCGAAGCGGAAGGAGGCGGCGGTATGAAGAAAATCTCCAAGCGCGCATGGATGGCGCTGGCGCTGGCGGCTGCGCTGCTGGCGGGGCTGCTGGTCTTCTTCGGGAAGTATTTCATCGAGGCGAAAACCTGGGTGGCATTTCCCGGCAGCCCGCATGTGTATACGGGCGTAAACCCCGACTGCGGCAAAATTTATGACCGGTCGGGTATGCTGCTGCTCAATACCAACGACGGCAGGGTCTACAGCGCCGACGAGGCGGTCCGGAGGGCGACGCTTCACCTGCTGGGAGACCGCGACGGCTATATCAGCGCGCCGCTGCTTCAGACTTATGCCTCTAAAATGATTGGCTTTGACGTGGTGAACGGGCTTTATACCGACGAGCCCGGAAGCGTTGCGGCAAGGCTTACCATCAGCGCCGCCGTGCAGAGCGCGGCGCAGCAGGCGCTCTCCG
Source organism: Clostridiales bacterium (assembly GCA_003516765.1). Taxonomy (GTDB): domain Bacteria; phylum Bacillota; class Clostridia; order Oscillospirales; family Oscillospiraceae; genus CAG-170. The sequence goes on from DPCD01000157.1 coordinate 1,086, forward strand.
GCTACCGGGGAACAATCGGTGTGTATAACTACAAGACGGGCGAGATCCTCTGCGCGGTGACGTCTCCGAGCTACGACCCGGACCATGTGCCGGATGTGGCAAACGACACAACCGGAAGCTATGAGGGCGTGTATGTCAACCGCTTTTTTGACGCCGCGTATACGCCGGGCTCAATTTTCAAGCTCGTGACGGCGGCAGCCGCGCTGGAAACCATCGAGGGTGTGCAGTCGCGCACGTTCCAGTGCAGCGGCAAAACCGTCATCGGCGGGCAGGAGATCATCTGCAACGGCGTACATGGAAGTCTCGATCTTGCCGGGGCGCTGGCGCATTCGTGCAACGTCGCTTTCGGAGAGCTTGCCGCCGAGCTGGGCGCGCAAACCCTACAGGAGTATGCGGAAAAGCTGGGGCTGACGGGGAGCATTTCCTGCGAGGGCTACAAAACGGCGCCCGGAAAGATCGACCTGAGCGGCGCGGATGACGGAGATGTCGCCTGGGCAGGTATCGGGCAGTATACCGATCAGGTCGGCGCGCTGGCGTTCCTTCGGTATATGGGCGCGATTGCAAACGGCGGCAGCGCGGCAGAGCCTTATCTCATGCAGCGCGTGAGAAAGGGCGACGACATTACCTACGAGGCGGAAACGAAGCTTACTTCGGCAATGATCCAGCCGGAGACCGCTGGGACGCTGACGAAGCTCATGCGAAACGACGTGCAGACGGTCTACGGCGACTGGCAGTTCGGAGGACTTTCCGTCTGCGCCAAATCCGGCACGGCAGAGCGCGAGGGGCAGCCGGCAAACGCGATGTTCGCCGGCTTTGTGCTGGATGCATCCTGTCCGGTGGCGTTCGTGGTGTTCGTGGAGAACGGCGGCGCGGGAAGTGCGGTCGCGGCGCCCATGGCGGCAAAGGTGCTTGGCGTCTGCGCGCAGGTGCTGCAATCGGAATAAAAAGCAAAAACGCGGCTATGCCGCGTTTTTGTTGCGTATCGGACTTCTTTGTGGTAAAATATATCGACTAACGCATGGGAGGCTAACGAATGGACGCTTTTCGCGCCTGGCTGGCGCAGCTGCAATTTGACGGCGTGTGGCAGACGGCGGTGCTGGTTGCCGCGTCGCTGCTTTGCATCACGTTTCATGAAACCTGTCATGGTTTGGCGGCATATAAGCTCGGAGACAATACGGCAAAGCGCATGGGGCGGCTGAGCCTCAATCCGCTCAAGCATGTGGATTTGATGGGACTTATCATGATGGCGCTGTTCCGTTTCGGCTGGGCGAAGCCCGTGCCGGTCGATATGCGGAACTTCAAAAACCCCAAAGCGGGCATGGCGCTGACGGCGCTGGCAGGACCGGTTTCGAACGTCGTGCTTGCCTATGCGGCGGTGGTGCTGTGCAATTTTGTGATTTTTCTTGCCGACCGGCTTGGAAGCACGTGGCTGCTTCTGGCGCTGGCGCAGTTCTTTGTGTATGTCGAGATCATCAGCGCGGGTCTTGCCGTTTTTAACGTGTTTCCGATTCCGCCGCTCGACGGCTCGAAGGTTCTGTTCGCGCTGTTGTCCGACCGGGCGTATGACCGGCTGATGCGGTATGAAAAATACGGCATGCTTGTTCTTTTTGTGCTCGTCTGGCTCGGCGTGGGAGA
>DPCD01000064.1:0-890 GCA_003516765.1 Clostridiales bacterium
TTCAACTGCCTGTTCTGCTACTGTCCGCTGTACGCGCTCGGAAAGGACTGCGGCGGCAATTTCCGCTACACCGAAAGCGGCATCAAGGACTGCTCCGGTTGCATGATTCCGCACGAAAAGGAAAACTTTGGGCGCGTGACGGGGCGGTTTCAGGATCTGTGCGCCAGAATCTGCGAGCTGGAGCGAAAAGAAGAATAAAAAATTGCCCGCCTCAAACACTAGCGCTGAGGTGAGCATATGAAACGCAAAAAAACAGATGCGCCGTTTGATCTGCGCGACCCGATCGTCCCCGAGGTGCGCGGCACGAACAGCGCAGCATCCGACATCGTAGACGCAGGCGGCGCGGCACAGACCGATTGCGCCGAATTCTGACACAAACTGCGACCTTCCGTCATAAGATACTTCGGAGGCAATCCTCCAAGACTTATTTCGGGAGGTCGTACTTTATGTGTAATAACGGCGTCTATGGCGGTATCGTGTTCCCCAGCTTCGTCGCCAATTCCTGCTGCAACCCCTGCTGCCGGAACTCCGGTTCGGTCGGCGGAACCAGCAACTCGAACAGCTCGAACCGCTGCACGTGCACCTGCACCTGCAATAACGGCAGCTCCTCCGGCTCGGTCGGCGGAACCAGCAGCGGCAATAATTCCTCGAACTCCTGCTCGACGTGCAGCTGCGGCTGCCGCCGGTGCGGGTGCAGCTCCTGCTCGTCCGGCTCAGTCGGCGGCACGTCCACGGGAAGCTGCTGCTCCGGTAACTCCTGTGGCTGCAATTCCTGCTGCCGCTGCGGCTGCCGCAATTACTCCACGACATGACAACCGGCGCCCTCGGGCGCCCTACATTCCCTCCCGAACACGCCGGAGCCGGACGGTTTTCGTCCGGCTCTTTGTCTT
>DPCD01000064.1:1080-1295 GCA_003516765.1 Clostridiales bacterium
GTTTTCGTCCGGCTCTTTGTCTTGCGCAACGCCCGGTTTCATGATATACTGGTTCCAATTCGAATGGGAGATGACACCATGGGAAACTTTTTCTGCAGGCTCTTTGCGCCTTGGAAGGCAGAAAGCTGCTTTGACGAATTGGACGACTTCTACGATTTTCTGCTGCGCCGGAACCGGGTTCTGAACGCTGTGCGCGTGTTGTTCTTTGCTGCTGC
>DPCD01000064.1:1470-3643 GCA_003516765.1 Clostridiales bacterium
TTTGCTGCTGCCGCCGTGTGCCTGATGCTGGGCTACGCCTTTGAGCCGCAGCCGTATAACGCGGTTGCTGTCGGCGCGCTTGTCGTCGCGCTGGGGCTGAGCCTTGTAATCATTCAGAACGAAAAGAAGCTCCCGCCGGAGCTTCAGAATTCCAAATCATAAACAGCAAACAGCGAAAGCGCCCTGTGGTTTACATCAAACCGCGGGCGCTCGTTTTATTCCATATGAAATTGCATCTGCGCAGGCGTCAGGCTTTGCAGGCTATCCAGGCTTCGCACCGGTGTTGCGCCGCGTGTGCAAAGCGCAGCCGCCCCATCGGACCCGTCATCGAAGACAAACAGCGGGCTGTATTCGTGCTGCAGATTGTCCAGGCTTCCGCTCCATGTGCCGCCCTTGCCGCAGCTTGTCTGCGCAACGAGCGTTTTTTCGCCCATCGCGTGAATCAGCCGGTTTCTGGACAGCGCCCGCTGCGCCGAAAAGCCCAGCTCAAAGCCGCCCTCCGCGGCATAGAGAACCCGATCTCGCACCGGGCAGTACACCAGCTCCGTCGCCGGGAAAACCAGTGCGCTGCCGCCATTTTGCAGGCAAGCCTCCTGCGCCGTCCGGTCCGCGCCCATCGCGTCTCCCGAGCAGAGCGTATAGCCCTCCTGCGCGGCAAGACGCCCCGCCTGCGCGGCAAACGCTGCGCCCAGGGAATGTAACTGCCGCGAGCCGACGACGCTGATACACCGGCTCTGCAGGAGCGACATGTCGCCTCTGCAAAAGAGTGCTGCCGGGCATCTTGCTCCCAGCTGCTCGCGCAGGCGCTGCGGAAAGCGTGCATCAAGCCGCGTCACAACCGTCACGCCCGCCTTTTCCGCCGCAAGAAGATAGCCGTCAAGCTGCCGCTCCCGGTTTAAAAGCGCGACAATATGCGCTGCCTCCGCTTCGGAGTAGCCCAGCCGCTGCACATCCTTCTGCGTAACCTCGCGCAGCGGGTCGTCTTCGCCGATGCCGATTGCGCGCGCCCGTTTGGAAAGCTCCCGTGCCTGTGCAAGGCTCAAGGCGCCTGCCAGCATATCTCCCAGCGGCAGGCACAGCAGCATGAGCCCCCGCTCCGTCTGCCTCACCGGCGGAACCTCCGGCGCGGCTGCGGCTTTTTCTGCTTCGGCGCTTCTTCTACCAATGTGCCGTCCTCTAAAAACTGCACGGGCTGAATCTGATAGTGCGAGTATTTTGCGATCTCCGCGAGCTTCGCCTGCTCCGGGAACGTGCCGAGAATGGACACAGCGATGCCCTTCTTCTTCGCTCTGCCGGTTCTGCCGATGCGGTGGATATAATACTCGTTCTCCTCCGGCACGTCGTAGTTGATGACGCAGTCCACATCGTCGACGTCGATGCCGCGCGAGGCGACGTCCGTCGCGATCAGGATAGGCAGCTTGCCGTCCTTGAACGTGCGCATGGTCTTCTCGCGCTTCTGCTGCGGGATATCGCCGTGGATGCAGTCGGCGTCAAGGCCCATGCGGACCAGATCGTCGCGCAGGCGCTGGCACATGACCTTCGTGTTGCAGAAGACGATGGTGCGCTCCAGCCGGAGCGTGCGGATGAGCCTGCTCGTCATCTCGATTTTTTCGAGCGGCGGGCAGGTGATGGAATACTGCGTGATGTCCGGGCGGTTGTCCGTATCGGCGGGGACGGTGATCTCCACCTCGTCGCGCTGGTACATCCACGAGACCGTCATGACCTCCTGCGAGATCGTCGCGGAGAAGAGGCCGAGGTTGCGCCGGTTTTTGATCTTTTCGATGATGTGCGTCACATCGTCGAAGAAGCCCATGTCGAGCATTCGGTCGGCCTCGTCGAGGACGACGGTCTGCACGCGGTCGAGCCGGAGCGTTTTGCGCTTATAATGATCCATCAGCCGCCCCGGCGTCGCCACGACGATCTGCGGGTGTTTTTCCAGCTGCTTGATCTGGCTCTCGATCTTCGCGCCGCCATAGACCACGGCCACGCGGATCTTTTTGGAGAATGTCAAAAGGCCCCGCAGCTCGTCGCCGATCTGGATGGCCAGCTCGCGCGTCGGCGCAAGGATCAGGCCCTGAAGGTCTTCGCTGTCCGCGTCGATGTGCTCGATCATCGGGATGCCGAAGGCAAACGTCTTGCCCGTGCCGGTCGGGGCCTTGGCGATGACGTCCTT
>DPCD01000045.1:0-3964 GCA_003516765.1 Clostridiales bacterium
GAGCTTTCATCCAGTTTTCCGGGTCATAGTACATGGGCTCGCGCGCCCAATGCTCGGGGAGAAAGTCCCAGCCGTGGCCGGTTGGATGGAAGTCGGGATGCGTCTTGTAGCCTGCGTCAAACTCGCGCAGCCAGGGCAGGACCTCGGCGGTTTTCCCGACGGCTTTGAGTGTGGCAGACGCGGTATCGCGCGCTCTGCCGAGCGGGGAGACATAGTAGGAGGCGTCGGGAATTTTTGCCAGGCGATGGCTGAGAAGCTCTGCCTCGCGCCAGCCCTTTTCGGTCAGAGAATCGCGCGCGTAGTCCGGCTCTGCGTGGCGGATGATGTAGATGTTCATAAAAAAGCTCCTTTTGTCGGTGCTGAAATTGCCGCCTTATTGTAGCGCGGCGGGTACGATTTGTAAAGACGCGCTGTGCCTTGACGCGCGGGGCAATGCGCTTTATAATGACAGAAACAGCAGGTAAGGAGTGGAAAAATCATGGCGCTGCATAAATTTCTGATTGAACATGCCATCTGGCCGGCAATGGAAAAGCGCAAGGGAAACAAAATCCGTGAAATCCAGCGAGCGCTGGAAAAAAGTCAGTATGAGGATGTAGCAGCGCTGCAGCGCGAGGGGCTGACGGAGCTTTTGCTGCACTGCAAGGCGCATGTTCCGGCGTATGAGAGCGTATTGCCGGACGAGGATACCATCCGGCAGGACCCGTATGCGGCGCTGCGGTGCGTTCAGCCGCTGGCAAAGCGGACCTTTCAGACGGAGGCAGAGGCGCATCTGGCGGACAATGTGCCGCAATCGGCGCGCATTGCAAACTGCACCGGCGGCTCGACCGGAGAACCGGTACGCTTTTTCATGACGAGAGCACAGGTCGAGAGCTACGAGGCGGCAAGATGGCGGGGGCTCGGCTGGTACGGCATCACGCAGGGCAGCCGAAGCGTCATGCTCTGGGGAAGCCCGATTGAGCTTTCGCAGCAGGCGCAGCTCAAAAACCGGATCAAGGAGAGCCTTTTAAAAAACCGGCAGATTCTCTCGGCGTATCATTTGAGCGAGCAGGAGCTTGCAAAGCAGGTCACGTTTTTGAACCGATACAAGCCGGAGTATCTCTACGGCTACGCCTCGATTCTTACGGCGTTTGCACAGATGATGGAGCGGCGGGGGCTTTCTTTGAAGATTACGCTCAAGGCGGTCGTGTCGACCTCGGAGACGCTCGAGCCGTGGCAGGAGCAGCTGCTAGGAAGGGTCTTCCGCTGCCCGGTCGCCAACGAATACGGCGCGCGCGACGCGGGAATTCTTGCCTACCGGTGCCCGGAGGGATGCATGCATATCACGGCGGAAAATTGCGTGATCGAGGTGCTAAGCCCCAAGACGCACGAGCCGCTGGAAAAGGGCGAAAGCGGCGTGCTGGCGGTGACGGACCTTCATAATTTTGTCCAGCCGCGGCTGCGGTATCTGCTCGGGGATGTCGCCGGAATTTCGGGCGAAGCATGCAGATGCGGGCGGACACTGCCATTACTCACGCATGTCGAGGGGCGCGAGGACGATCTGCTTCTGGGGCACGACGGCGTGCTGGTCCACGGCAATATTATCGGGCAGCTGCTGCGCCCGGTGCCGGGCGTGGGCGCGTTCCAGTTCCGGCAGAAATCGCAGCACGAAGCCCGGCTGCTGCTGGTCCGGCAGACGCCGGATGCGGTAATTGACGAGGCGTCCATTCTGGTGCAGCTCAAAAAGGTGCTGCCGGACACGGTGGTAGCGATCGAGTATGTGGACGAGATTGCGCCCACAGCCTCCGGCAAGCTGCGCTATGCCATCCGGGAATGCCCGCTGCCAGACGGACGGAAAACCTCGTAGAGTTTCGCCATCTACAGATGGCGAAAAAAATCAAAATCCATGTTATCCGGCGGCTTTGCCGACCGGACAGGACATCCGTTAGCGGTTTTACCGCTTACGGATGTCGCGTACTCCTTGCGGGTAAACATACTGCTCGTCTCGCAAGTGTAGAATTTTGTCCCTATAGGACAAAATTATGCGCGCAGTCGAGGCGCAATCCCTCTTATCGAAAAAGCGGTAGCTTTTTCGATAGTCAAAACGCCCTGCCGGAAGGCAGGGCGCTTCGTTTAGACTTTTCTTTTGTAGTTGCCGTAGATCACCGCGCCGTCCTTGGCAACGATGAAGGCGTGGGGGTCGTATTTCATGATGATTGCGCGAAGCCTTCCGATTTCATATTTGGAGACGAGAATGTAGAACACGTGGACCGGGTCCCCGGTATATTCGCCGATGCCGTCTATGCGGGTGATGCCGCGATGCAGGTCGACGAGAATTTCATGCTCCATCTCGGGGTTTAAAATCTTCGTGACGACTGTCACCTCGACGTTGATGTTCTGCATGTGGAGCTTGTCCATCGCGGTGGTGGAGACAAAGGAGAAGAGAATGGAATAGATGGCGGTAGACAAGCTGAACGCGCAGGCGCAGATGGTATAGAGCATCAGGTTCCAGCAGAGGTTGACGTGCCCGATGCTGGTGTGGGAGCCGCTTTTGATCAGCATCATGCCGAGCAGGTCCATGCCGCCCGAGGTGCCGCCCATCCAGAGAAGAAGCCCGATGCCGCAGCCGCAGAGCATGCCGCCGATGAGGCAGCGCGCGAGCTGGTCACCCGAGAGGATGTCGGTGCGCGGAACGAGGGAGAGAAACACCGTTGTGCCGGTGACGGACAGGAGCGTTTTGAGAACCACGCGGTGGTCAAGCCGCCGCCACGCCAGAAGCAGCATGGGAAGGTTAATGGCGTAGTTGATGAGACCAGCGATATCGATGGCAGGCGCCCAGCCGGTTGCGCGCAGAAGGAAGGTACGGAGCAGCTGAGAAAGACCCATGATGCCGCCGGTGTAGAGTCCTGCCGGGACGACGAAGAGGTTCATGCCGAGAGAATACAGAAGCGTTCCGCCGAGAATGCCCAGACAGTGCAGAAGCTCGGATGCAGGAAAAAGCTTCTTTTGCATGGATAATTGCACGATAGTTGCCTCCCTTGCCGCAAATGACGCAATTCATGCGTATGATAGCACGTGAAGACTGGAAATGCAAGACAGCGTTCAGAAAAAGTACGACAAAAAAACCGCTCCGAAGGAGCGGATTTTTTGTGGTTCGGGTTATGTAGGAAGACCGCAGAGCTTTCTGGAGATCAGGCGGTCGAAGAAGGTGATGAAAGGCCCCAGACCCAGCGCGCAGATCAGCGTGCCGATGCCGACGACGCCTCCGAGCAGCGCTGCTGCAATGGCGCAGATGGAGTCGGTTGCGATGCGGCACCAGAAGTAGGGGACTTTGCTCTGGCGGCGGCTGAGGATGATCGACAGCGCGTCGTAGGGCGCGATGCCGGTGTCGGCAGTCTGGTACATCGACGCGCCGAGACTCAGAATCAGAACGCCGAGCAGCATGATGCCAAGGCGGACGGGAAACGAAACATCGCCCTCGCAGAGCCATGGGACGCGGTACATCCGGGCAAGCAGTACCTCCGCGATGGGACCGATGCAGGTCCAGTTGACAAAGGTGCCGAGCCCGATCATGCCGCGGGCAAGCAGAATCTCGACGATAAAATAGACGCTGTTGCACAGCAGCATCATGCGCGAAAGCCCCAGCCCCGTTTGATCGCCGAGGGCGATGACGACGGAAGTGCTGGGGTCATTGCCCATGCGCGAAAAATCAAACAGGGCAACGCCGATGGAAAGAAGCACAATGCCAAGCAGCATGACAAGCACGCGGCGCAGCGTCAGATTGCGAAAGCTGGAAAGCATGGGGCTACCTCCGGAAGCTGGTAAGAATGCGCACGCAGTATAGCAAATACCGGCGCAAAAATCAAGCGGGAAGCACCCGGCTGCCCTACCAAAAGAGCAAGCCGGGTGCTTTGTTAGACGAGAGAAACGGAGAATGGTTCCGTATTTCCGCCTACCTCGCAGAGTTTCGCGCCCGCAGGCGCGAAAT
>DPCD01000045.1:4185-4911 GCA_003516765.1 Clostridiales bacterium
TAGAAGGCGCAGCCTTCCGATTCGCGTTTAAAAGCTTCCGCTTCTGCCGGACCCACCGCCGCCGGATTCGGCGCTGCTGTCTCCGCCGGAGGAGGACTCATGCTCGATTTTTGTCCGGGTTTCCGTGGTGTGCGTATACTGATCGCGGCTTGCCGTGACGTTCAGTTCACCCGAGACATAGGCGTTTGCCTGTCGCGCCATGCGGACGGACTTCATCTTGCCGCGCAGCAGCATGCAGACGATCAGCGAGAAGACGCACGACGCAAGCGCGATGATGGCGATGGTGCCCCAAGGGCTGCGGCGCACGGGGGTACCGGAGGCGGCGAGCGAAAGAAATTCATCGCAGCCGGAGAGGAAGCCATAGATACCGTTTGCCCAGTCGTCGGCGCGGAAGTGGTCGAGGAAGTAGTCTTCGAGTTTTTCCTGCCCGTGCTTGTCGAAGGCGTATTCGGCGCGCGGACCGTAGAAGAAGGTGGCGAACTGGCGGTTATCCATGCTCAGAAGCAGAATGACGCCGTTGCGGTCTGCGCCCTCGCCGAGTTCATAGGCGTGATAGATCTGCCAGGCAGTTTCATAGGCGCTGTCGTAGTAGTCTTCGTAATTGTTGACTGTGACGACGTAAACGCCGACGCCGTAGTCCTGAGAGATGGTTTCGGCGTAGGTCTCCAGCTCGATGTTCTGCGACTCGGTCAGGATGCCTGCGTCGTCGGTGATGTTCCAGAGCTG
>DPCD01000045.1:5125-5359 GCA_003516765.1 Clostridiales bacterium
TCGTCGGTGATGTTCCAGAGCTGGCTCTCGGCAAAGACGGACACGCTCAGGCACAGCATAAGCGCCAGCACGAGCGAAAGCCTGATGATTCGTTTTTTCATGGCACGTCCCTCCTTACGTCAAAAACAGATACACTGCGGAAATCACGGCGGTCAGCCCTGCTGCGATGGCAGCAAAGGTGCCCCAGAACTTGCCGTAGCTGGTCGGAAGGTCGCCGACGAGCTTGCCGGTCTG
>DPCD01000045.1:5579-6903 GCA_003516765.1 Clostridiales bacterium
TTGCCGGTCTGCCCGTTCATGGCAAAGAGGTAGTCCTTGCCATTCCATTTGGTATGGAGCGTCCAGACCGGAAGCAGCGCATAATGGACCTTGCCGCGGTGCAGCTTCACGTCCTGCGAGACAGGGACGCAGGAATCGTAGCCGGTGGCGGAATGGGCAAGGGCGGAGACGAGAGAGCCTTCGCAGCGGGTATCGGCGCGGACGGCGCTGTCTTCGACCGAGACATCGTATTTGTCGGCAAGGAAGCCGGGCAGATACGCCGTGGAAAACGGCTTTAGATCGTCGTAGTCAAACGGTTCAATCGAGTCCATGTAATCGTCCGGCATTTTGCTCGAAGCGTCGACGGGGACCCTGGAGAAGGCGAGCGAGCCTTCGCGGTAGACATCAAAATGGTCGGTCTCGGTGACCTCGTAGTCGCCTGCGGTGTAGCTGCGCGAGCGTGTCGCCTCATACTGCGCGCTGCCCTCCGCCTCGCCGTCAAACATCCAGAAGGGCACATAGACGCCTTTGATTTCCTGCACATGGTTTTCCGCGGTAAATGCGCGCGGGAGGAAGGGCTTCCCTTTGTAATGTGCCTTGAGCGCTTTGACGGCGTCGTCCTTGGAGAGCTTGAAGGGCAGGACAAAATCGGGCTTTAAACTGCCGGTAAACTGACCGGGCACAACGCTGGGGTTTCCGCAGTAGGGGCAGGAGGTGGCAGCGGTTGATGCATCGCAGATCAGCTCCGCGCCGCACGACGGACAGGAATAGCTCTTCATACCGGCTGCGTCCTGTCCCCAGTCGCCGGAAAGACCGGAGGTGTCCCAGCCGTCTTGCGCGGATGCGGTTTTTGCCTGCTTTTCTTCGGCTGTTTTTTGCGCATCAGCGGCTTTCTGCTCTTTTTTCGCGTAGAGCGCTTCGATTTCGGCGACGTCGAATTTCGAGCCGCAATAGTCGCACTCAAGCTTGCCGGAGCTGCCGACGAAATGCAGCGGTCCGGTACAAGCCGGGCATTGATAGTTGGTTACCTGGGTTGGCATAGCATCCCTCTTTTCTGAAAGTCTGGATTTGCGTTAGGTCGCGTCGGCGTCGTTAAAGGGATCGCCGCACTCCGGGCAGAACTTCGGGGGGTTCGTCGGGTCAGCAGGCTCCCAACCGCATTTGTCGCACTTGTAATGGCGCGGAGCTGTGGGCTTGGGTCTTCCACACTCGGCGCAGAACTTGCCCTTGTTGACCGCGCCGCAGGAGCAGGTCCATGTGTCATTTGCCGCAGCTTCAGGTTTCTTTGTGCCGCATTCGGGGCAGAATTTTCCGGTTGCTGCCGCGCCGCACTGCGGACACTTCC
>DPCD01000073.1 GCA_003516765.1 Clostridiales bacterium
GGCTCGGGCGGTGAAGAAGCGCCTTGCGCGGCGGGCGGAGAAAAGCCCAGAGACTGCGCCAGCGCGAAGATTTTCTGCAGCTGCTGCGGGTCCTGCAAAACAGCGCCGATCGCCTGTTCTAACGAGCCGTCACTCATGCGCGTTCGTTGATTTTCTCAATCAGCGCCTGTGCTTCGCCCGTTTGCATCAAAGGGCTGATGATGCTTTTTGCAAGCTCCGTGTCGCCGTTTTTGAACGCCTGCGCTGCCTGAGAGAGCGCCGCGCCGCCATCACGGCTGAGAAGAGAAAGAAGCTGCTTTCCTTCGCTGGACGAAAGAACGGCGGCAAGCTGCTGCTTTGTGAAGGGAAGACCTTCGTTTTCACGATACGAATTGTCCATATTCCGCCTCCTGAAAGAAGTTCTTGTGTATTCTATGCGGGGGCTGGCGAAAGGTGAACCCAATTTGAAAATTCTTGTGTTATCCGATTCGCACCGCTGCGTCGGCGCGATGTATGACGCGGCAATGCTCGAAAAACCGGATGTGATCTTCCACCTGGGAGACCATGTCTCGGACGCGCAGGAGCTTTCCTATGCGCTTGATCCGATCGATTTCTATGAGGTCAGGGGTAACTGCGACTTCGGCGCGCAGGCACCGGAGACAATTCTCACGGAGCTTGCCGGCGTGCGCTTTTTTCTCACGCACGGACATCTGTTCGGCGTGAAGTCGAATCTGACGCGGCTGAAGCTGGAAGCAAACCGCATGGGCGCGCAGGTCGCGCTCTTCGGGCACACGCACCGAGCGCTTTGCGAGCAGGACGGCGGCGTGTGGTATCTGAACCCCGGCGCGGCGAAAAACGATTGCTACGGCGTTGTAGAGGTGCGCGATGGGAAGATTCACTGCGCGCTCAAAACGCTTTCGGATGAAAAATAACTGCCATCCGGCAGTTTTGGAGGAACCATATGCTTTTAGCAATTGACATCGGTAATACCAACATTGTCATCGGCTGCATCGAGGCAGAGAAAATCTGCCACGAGCTGCGGCTTGCCACCGACCTTGTCAAAACGTCCGATCAGTACTGGATGGACCTCAAGGGTGTGCTGGCGCTCTACGATCTGCAGGCGGATGAAATTGAGGGCGTGATCATCTCGTCCGTCGTGCCGCCGGTTCTGAATTCGCTGCGCACGGCGGTTATGAAGCTCACCGGACGCACGCCCATGGTCGTGGGACCGGGGCTTAAAACGGGGCTGAATATTGCGGGCGGAAACGCCGGTCAGGTTGGCAGTGACCTGGTTGTCGCGGCGGTCGCCGCGCTGCGCGATTATCCCGCGCCTGTGATCATCATCGACATGGGCACGGCGACAACCATGATGGCAATCGACCAGACCGGAACCTTCCTCGGCGGCAGCATCTGCCCGGGCGTGAAGGTTTCCTCGGAGGTTCTGACGACGAGAACCTCTCAGCTGCCCGGCATCAGTCTTGAGGCGCCGAAGCATGTGATCGGGCGCAACACCATCGAGTGTATGCAGAGCGGCATCATGCTGGGCGCGGCGTGCATGATCGACGGCATGATCGAGCGCATGGAAGAAGAGCTCGGCGTGAAGGCGACCGTCGTCGCCACGGGCGGCATTTCCCGCTTTGTGCTTCCGATGTGCCGGTCTGAGATTCGCTACGACCGCGATCTGCTTCTCAAGGGTCTGCGGATTCTCTACGAGAAGAACAAACGATGACGGCGCGCAGGGACGCGGGGCAGACAGGCTTTGTGCCCGCGAAGGTTTTGCGCAGGCTCCTGCAGGAGCAGCCGACGCCGTTTTATCTCTATGATGAAACGATGCTCCGCGAAGCGTGTGAGAAGCTTCGGCTGGCGTTTTCGTGGAATGCGGGCTTCACACCGGTTTTTCCAGTGCGAATGAACCAGAACCCTGCCGTTTTGCGGATTCTGGCGAGCGCAGGCGCGCAGATGCTGTGCGCGAGCGAGGCGGAGCTTCGTCTGGCGCGGCGGGCTAACGCGGACGGACAAAGAATCATCTACGCGCCCGTCGCAATCGACGAAAGAGCTTGCGGCTATGCCCGACGCATCGGCGCGGCGCAGCTGGTGGACGGGGAGCATGCACTTCCGCCGCAGCCGCCCGCGCGGGTCTTTCTGAGCGTCAATCCGGGCGGTCAGCTGTGTCTGAACGGAAGAACGGTCTGGAATTTTGAAAAGAGCAAGCTCGGCATGGACCTGCAGACGCTTCTTTCCATGTGCCGGCGCTTTCTTGCCAGCGGAACAGAGGCAATCAGTCCCTGCGTTTTCCTGCGCGATCAGGATCTGGAGCCCGCGCGCTTTCAGGCAGCGCTTGAGATGCTTCTGCGCCTTGCTGTACGGCTGTATCAGGAGCTGGGGATCGGTGTGCAGAGTGTTCTGATCTGCGGCGGTCTCGGCGCAAGCTACCGTCCGTCGGAGCAGGCGCCGGATCTGCAGGCAGTGTCCGACTTCGTGCGGGAAAAATACGAGGAAATTCTCGCGCCGGCGGGGCTTTGCCCCGATCTGTTGCTTGCAGCGGGGAGAATTCTTGCGGCAAAGGCGGGCGTGCTGGTGACGAGAGTGCTTGCCGTCAAGCCGCAGCAAAAGCCGGTTGTGGTGCTGGACGCAGACTGCGCGCAGTTTCTGCGGGAAATTGCCTTCGGCGCAACGCACCGGCTGATGGCGCCGCTTGTGCCGGAGAGCCGGCAAAAGCGGATGGTGCGCGTGGCAGGATCTCTTTGTGATCTGCGCGATCATTTTCCGGGCACCTGCGTCCTGCCGGACCTCAAGCTCGGAGAATGCGTCATCATCTGCGACGCGGGCGCGGACGGAAGAAGCTTTGCCAGCAATTATGGCGGAAGCCCCGGCTGCGCGGAATTCCTGCTGGAGCAGGGCGGCGAGGTCCGCTGCATCCGCAGGCGGCAGACGATCGACGAGCTGCTTGCCGCGTTTGACACCGATGCGCCCAATCCTTAGAGCATTGTAAACACGAGTCCGAAGCATACCAGAACGCCGACGCCGATGGCAGCGGTTACGGTCAGATCGACGATGTCGGCAAGTAGGCGGAAATTCGCGGCGCGTCCGCGGCGGAAGGTGCGGCTGACCGGGCATTCGCCCGCGGTTTCGGGGTATAATGGAATGATACGATGGTTCTGCATAAAAGTACCTCCTTTGCTTTGAAACCATCATAGCAGATAGCATGTACAATAATTTGGACTGATTGGCGAAAGGACGAAATTTATGGAAGAATTTTATCTTGCCTCCAACGGCGCCGGGCGCATGCACTGCGCGCTCTGGGAGCCGGAATCTGCGCCGCGCGCGGTGGTGCAGATCATCCACGGCATTGCCGAACACATCGGGCGGTACGATCATTTTGCGCGTTTTTTGACGCAGCGCGGCTTTGTCGTCTGCGCGGACGATCATATGGGGCACGGGCTTTCCGTGGAAGCGGGCGGCACCTACGGCTATTTTTCGGGCGGCTGGCTGTCTGCGGTGGCAGACGAGCGGACGCTCTATGAAGAAATGAAGCGGCGCTATCCGGCGCTGCCGTATCTGATGCTGGGGCACAGCATGGGCTCGTTC
>DPCD01000102.1:0-6697 GCA_003516765.1 Clostridiales bacterium
CGGCTGGAAAGGTCTGTTTGGAATCTTTTCCTATCTGGATACGCCGTTTTCTGATGTTGCCGCAGCACTGAAAGCAGAAGAAAAACAAAAAGAAAATGGGAAAGGTCACTATATCCTGATCGGTCTTGTAATCGGCATTCCGCTGCTGATGGTTGTCGCAGCACTTCTGCTGAGTGCGGATGCGGTGTTTGCAAGTCTGGTATCGCGGTTTTTCGGAGAACTGGCATGGTCGGATTTTATTACTGTTTTCCTGATGCTGGTGCTTGTCTATCTGTTTGCATACGGATTTATCCGTGGACTCCTTACCAAAAGCCTGACCGGGAAAAGACGGGAGTGCCTTGGGGAGCCACTGGCTGCAATTACGGTGCTTTCTCTTTTAACAGCAATATATGCGGTATTTTGTACAATTCAGATTGTTTATCTGTTTTTACGGGCAGGGACGCTTCCGGAACAGATGACATGGGCACAGTATGCGCGTCAGGGATTTTTCCAGCTGCTGGCAGTTTGCGTGATTAACCTTGCAGTTGTGGCGGTGTGTCTGTTTGGGTTTCGCAAAAACCGGGCACTGCAGATTCTTCTGACGGCTGTGTGCGCAATGACTTATGTGCTGATCGCCTCGAGCGCATGGAGAATGTATCTGTATATTCGCCAATATTCCCTGACGTTTCTTAGGCTGATGGTGTTGTGGGCGCTGCTCGTGATGGCGGTAATCTTTGTAGGGACGATGATAGCGGTCTGGAAGCGTGATTTTGAACTGCCGAGGTTCTGGCTGATAGCAGTCACATTTTTGTACCTGATTCCCGCGTTCGGGCGTCCGGATTACTGGATTGCATCTTATAATGTATCCCGTGAAGCCAATACCCAGGAGTCCGTCATGTATTCGCAGGATGCTGACGACGCCCTCCCGACAACCGCGGACTACTCCTATCTGCGCGGTCTGTCTGCGGATGCAGCGCCGGTTCTGATCGGACGAAAAGACCTGACCGGAGACGCTGTGCCATGGATGCATGCCTATGAAGAAGATCAACGTTCGGAAACGAAGAATCTTGGCATTCGAAACTTCAATCTGTCCCTCTGGCAGGCAAAAAGGAGACTCTCGCAGGGATGAAAGGCGCACCTGCCGTATCATCGTGTTTTCTGTCGAAGATTTCCGGTAAAATCATTGGTAAAACAGCCGGAAGGTATGCTATACTTGTGCAGAAGCAATACCCTATGCCGGCAGGGCTTTATGCAGCAGAACCTCTGCGTGGGCGGCACTGGCGCAGAAAAGAAAAAAGACAGGAACCAAACGATGATATTTGATACACATGCCCACTACGATGATGAGGCGTTTGAAGAGGATCGGGAAGCGCTGATTGCTTCCCTCGCAGAACAGGGGATCGGAAGAGTCGTCAATGTGGCAGCGGACCTTGCTTCTGTATCCACGAGCCTGACCCTCGCACAACAGTATCCGTTTATTTACGCGGCGGTCGGCGTTCATCCGTCCAACGTGCAGGAGCTGACGGAGCGGGACTACGAATGGCTGGAAGAAAAACTGGCGGCTCCCAAAGCAGTTGCTGTCGGGGAAATCGGACTGGATTACTACTGGGACAAAGAGCCCGAGGTGCAGGCGCGTCAGCGGGAAAGCTTTTCCAGACAGCTTCAGCTTGCCAAAAAGCTGGATAAGCCTGTCATCATCCACTCCAGAGATGCGGCAAAGGACACGCTGGATGTGATGGCAGCGGAGGGCGGAAGCCAACTCCGCGCAGTGATTCACTGCTTTTCTTATACGAAGGAAACAGCACGGGAGTTTCAAAAATGGGACTACTATTTTGGCATCGGCGGCGTGCTGACCTTTAAAAATGCATCCCGCCTTGTGGAGGCTGTTAAAGCCATGCCGCGGGACAGAATTTTATTGGAGACGGACTGCCCGTACCTTGCTCCGGAACCATGCCGCGGACGGCGGAACGATTCGTCTCTGCTCGTTTATACGGCGCGCCGGCTGGCGGAAATTCTGGAGACTTCTTTCGAGGAAATCTGCCGGATTACAACGGACAACGCATTTCGAATTTTTGGCAGACTGCACTAAAAAATTGATTTATCCACAAGAAATTCTGTTCACATTGCAAGCAGGCTGCATGAAATTCCGCAATCGCGAACGCAGAAGTTGACACGCTTCATATTTTTATACTACAATTATTTTGCTGTTGAATTCGAATTTATATTATATGGCAGTGAGCAATTTGTAAACGAAAATGAGATTGGAGCGATTTGTATTAATATTCGAACGCAAATCAAACGGATTAAAAGATCATTCGGTTTTGTAAAATATATGGCGCTTCTTTTTGGCGTTCTTGCCGTATCGCTGTGCGCGGCGGTCGCGCTGTTTACGAAGGATTTCAGAACGGTTACGATCAGCGCAGACGGCAAGCTCTATGAGATTACCACGCGCGCCGATACGGTTGCAGAGGCGGTTGAGGCCGCCGGTGTCGTGCTTGGCGCCGAGGATAAGGTGAATTACGAGCTTTCGTGCAGCGTGGACGATGTGGATGGGATCATCACCGTCTCGAGGCCCATCACACTGACGGTAAATCTGGCGAACGATACGAGGGTCATCACGTCTTATTCCGATGACGCATCTGATGCGCTTCAGGAAAACGGAATTCCGTTTGACGAGTCTCAGGATGTCATTCTCGGTACGGAGGATGGAAAGGTTTCGGACGGCGACGAGATCACGGTTGTGATCACATCCACGAAAACGGTGGAGGAGCAGGAGGAAATTCCTTTTGACACTGTATACGTAGAGGATAACACTCTGTATCAGGGAGACACGGAGGTCGTTACGGAGGGAAAGAACGGCGTCGTCACCAGGACGTATACCGTGAATCTGGAGGACGGCGTGGAGGTTTCCCGCGAGCTTGTCTCGGAGGTTCGGACGGAGCCCGTGAACAGAGTCGTTGCAAAGGGAACGAAGGTTTATTTTACAAATTCCAGAGGCTTGAATGACAGCTTTACCAAGCAGTATGAGATGCGTGCGACCGCATATGCGCCGACGCCGGAAAACCACGGCTATGCGACGGCCTCTGGGAATAGAGCGCGCGACGGCGTCGTGGCGGTAGATCCGGATATCATTCCTCTGGGAACGAAGCTTTATGTGAAAAGCAATGTCGCCGGCGTTCCGGATTACGGCTACTGTATTGCGTGGGACGTAGGAGGCAGCATCAAAGACATGCGGATCGATCTCTTTATGGAAAGCGTATATGCCTGTTATCAGTTTGGCTCGCGTTCCGTAACCGTATATGTTCTGGAGGATCAGAGCATCGATGTATTTTCACTGAGAGGATAAGATGGATCGGCGCTTTCATACGAGGGAACGGATGGATTTTTTCGGCGTCAGACCGTCGAAAGGTCTCGGACAGAATTTCCTGAACGATTTTTCGGTCGTTCAGGAAATTGTTTATTGCGCCGGCTTGACAAAAGAGGATCTCGTGATTGAGGTCGGCCCCGGGCTGGGCGCGCTGACCGGCCAGCTTGCGGAGTCTGCGGGACAAGTCCTCGCGGTAGAAATCGACCGCAGCCTGATCCCTCCGCTCCAGGCTGTCTGCACAGAGTATGGGAATATCGAGCTGATCGAGGGAGATATTTTAAAGCTAGATATCCGCAGCATTGTTGCGGAGCGCATTGCCGCATCGGAGGGCGCGCTGAAGCGCGTCAAGGTTGTTGCAAATCTGCCGTATTATATTACTACTCCGATTATCCTGTCGTTTCTGGAGCACGGATTGCCGCTGCTAACTTCCATGACGTTCATGGTGCAGAAGGAAGTCGCCCAGCGGATGACCGCGCGGCCCGGAGGAAAAGAATACGGCGCGCTGACGGTTGCGGTAGGATACTTTTCCGAAGCAGAGATCCTTTTTACCGTGCCGCCTCACTGCTTTATTCCGCAGCCTGCGGTGGATTCTGCGGTCATTCGGCTTATAGTGCGGAAGGAACCGCCGTTTCCTCTGGAAGACCGTGACTTCTTTTTCAAGGTGGTGCGCGCGTCGTTTTGCCAGAGACGGAAAATGCTGGCCAATTCGCTTGCAAACGCTCCCTATCTGGGGATTTCGAGAGAAAAAGTGATTCAATGCATTGAAGCGCTTGACAGGGATGCCGGAATTCGGGGAGAAGTGCTGTCGCCCGAAGAGTTTGGCAGGCTGTCGAATTTAATCTTGCAGAATCGCGGCATTTGAGTATAATATATTTGTGGGATTACGGGGTTCTGCCGTCTTATGAAGGGGCGGTTTCTCGGAATTTTACAAATCAGCGGATTGCAGAAAGAAGGAAAAGAACAATGTACAAGAACGTTTACGTCAACGAATGGGTTGAACAGATGGCGAAGATGACGCAGCCCGATTCTATCGTGTGGATCGACGGTTCGGAAGAAGAACGTGAGCGGCTGACGAAGCAGGCGGTTTCCACGGGAGAAATGATGGAGCTGAACAGTGAAAAACTCCCCGGGTGTTTATATCATAGAACAGCGGAAAACGATGTTGCAAGAGTGGAACATCTTACATTTATTTGTACATCCAAAAAGGAAGACGCAGGACCGACGAACAACTGGATGGAGAAGAGCGCGGCTTACGCAAAGCTCGGAACCCTCTTTGAGGGCTGCATGAAGGGCAGAACGATGTACGTGATTCCGTATATCATGGGTCCCGCTTTCTCGGAATTCAGCAAGGTCGGCATTGAAATAACCGACAGCATTTATGTTGTTCTGAATATGAGAATTATGACGAGAATGGGGAAGGTTGCCATGGATATGCTTGGCGATTCTCCGAATTTCGTGAAGGGCCTGCATTCCAAGGGCGAGCTTGATCCCGAGAAGCGCTTCATTTGCCATTTCCCGGAGGATAACGCGATCTGGTCGATCGGATCGGGCTACGGCGGAAACGTGCTCCTGGGCAAGAAGTGCTTTGCGCTCCGAATTGCGAGCTGGCTCGGCCGGAAAGAGGGCTGGATGGCAGAGCATATGCTGATCCTTGGCGTAGAAGATCCTTCCGGCAATATTCAGTACGTTTCGGCGGCATTCCCGAGCGCTTGCGGAAAAACGAACCTTGCGATGCTGATTCCGCCGGAGAAATACAGAGAAAAAGGCTACAAGGTTTGGACGGTGGGCGACGATATCGCCTGGCTCCGGATCGGCCCCGACGGCAGACTCTGGGCGGTCAACCCGGAGGCTGGCTTCTTTGGCGTTGCACCGGGAACCAGCATGAAATCAAATCCGAACGCGCTTCTTACCTGCCAGAAGAATACGATTTTCACAAACGTGGCTTTGACTCCGGAAAAGACGGTCTGGTGGGAAGGCATGGGCGTACCGGCGCCGGCGCATGCGATCGACTGGAAAGGAAACGAATGGACGCCGGATATGAGTACGAAAGCGGCGCATCCGAATTCCCGTTTTACTGCTCCCGCAAATCAGTGCCCCTGCATTTCGAAGGAGTGGGAGAATCCTGCCGGCGTGCCGATTACAGCGATGATTTTCGGCGGCAGACGCGCGAAGGTTGCTCCGCTGGTTTACCAGTCGTTCAGTTGGGAGCACGGTGTGTTCGTAGGCGCGACGATGGCCTCGGAAACAACGGCGGCCGCTACGGGCGCAGTCGGCGTAGTAAGAAGAGATCCGATGGCAATGCTTCCGTTCTGCGGATACAATATGGGCGAGTATTTCCAGCACTGGCTGGAGATGGGCAAGAAAATCCCGAATCCGCCTAAGATCTTTAATGTCAACTGGTTCCGCGTAGACGAAGAGGGCCATTTCATCTGGCCGGGATTCGGAGACAATCTGAGAGTTCTTCTGTGGATCCTTGCGCGCTGCAATAATGAAGTTGACGCGGTGGAATCGCCGATCGGTTATCTGCCGAAGCCTGAGGATATCGATCTCGAGGGCACGGAGATTACGCCGGAGGTGCTCAAGGGCCTTCTTTCGATCGACAAAGAAGCTTGGACGCAGGAAGTGGAAGATCAGAAAACGCATCTGGAGCGTTTCGAAAAGCTTCCGAAAGAGCTGTGGGAGCAGTACAACGCTCTTGCGGCGAGAATCGCCAAAATGTAATTCTCTGCGGTATATTCTGTAAAATTATGGAAACGCGGCTTTGTTCGGCCGCGTTTTTTTTTACGTATATTTTTTCTGCCTGCGGCCATAATAGGCTTGTATCCAAATGATATTAAAATATTTTAAGGAGGCGCTCTTCATTATGGATAACAAGAAAGATATGAAAAACAATAAAACGGGAAAACAGACGATTTCCTGTGATGTGAAAAGCTGCAGATATAATATGGAAACAGAATGTGCATGCGCTCTCTCTGAGATCCACGTAGCACCCAAAAAAGGATGCTGCTCTCAGACCGAGGACGAGAGCCTGTGCTCGAGCTACCGTTGCAAGAATTGTAACTGAAATAGATGAGCTTTACGGCGCGCTGCCGGAAAAACCCGCGGGGATGCAAGTCTGCGCGGGTACATAATATTTTACGATTTTTTTATGATCGAACATACGATACCTTGTGAAGGGAAACAGATTCATGATCCAAAACGGCACAGGCGACGTGCGTGATTGACCTTTTGCGGAGGAGCCGCAAGCGTGCGGGAGAATGGCTTATTTTCTGCCGAACGCAAAAAATAAGTCGGAGCAAAAGCGAACTTTGCTCCGACATGGTGGATCATCAGGGACTCGAACCCCGGACC
>DPCD01000102.1:6912-11926 GCA_003516765.1 Clostridiales bacterium
GGACCGACCGGTTATGAGCCGGCTGCTCTGACCAACTGAGCTAATGATCCATAAAATACGCGTTCTTTAGTATATCATATGAATTTGGGAAGTCAAGCATTTCTCAAAAAATTTAGACCATTTTATTGCGGATCGCTGTAAAATATGATATACTTCAAATTTGTTGGAAGTAAGCTTGTTTTTGCTTGCAAAACACAAAAAAATTGATGTATGGTAGGAGTGTGCAACGTTTATGAAGATTCTTCAAAAAGTTTTGGACGACTGCAAGAAGAGAAACCCGAACGAGCCTGAATTTCATCAGGCCGTGACAGAGGTTCTGGAATCCCTTGAACCAGTGGCGGAGAAGCATCCCGAATGGGTGGCGGCGGGGATCTTTGACAGGATCGTAGAGCCGGAACGCCAGATCATGTTCCGCGTAGCATGGGTAGACGACAACAACAAGGTACAGGTCAATCGCGGCTTCCGCGTACAGTTTAACAGCGCGATCGGGCCGTATAAAGGAGGCCTGCGCTTCCATCCCTCCGTCAATCTCGGAATCATCAAATTCCTCGGCTTTGAGCAGATTTTTAAAAACTCGCTTACGGGACTCCCGATCGGCGGCGGAAAGGGCGGCAGCGACTTTGATCCCAAAGGAAAATCGGATGGAGAAATTATGCGCTTCTGCCAGAGCTTTATGACGGAGCTTTACAGACATATCGGAGATAATACAGACGTTCCTGCCGGCGATATCGGCGTGGGCGGGCGTGAAATCGGTTATCTTTACGGACAGTATAAGAGAATCAGAAATGAATTTACCGGCGTACTTACGGGCAAGGGCATTCCGTGGGGCGGCAGCCTTGCAAGAAAAGAGGCTACCGGCTTCGGTCTCTGCTATTTTATGGAAGAGGCGCTGAAAGATCACGGAAGTTCTTTTGAGGGGAAAACGGTCGTCGTTTCCGGCTCGGGCAACGTTGCGATCTATGCCGCGCAGAAGGCGACGGAGCTGGGCGCGGGTGAGATTGTTGCGTTTCCGTCGAGCCGGTGCGTGGCGCGGCTGGATGAAAAGACGCTTGCCAAAAAGCTCGAACGCTGGCAGAAAATTGCCGCGTCGGCTGCCGAGCAGTCCGGGCGCGGAAGAATTCCGCAGGTGCGCGCCGTGCGCTCGTTCCGCGAGGCGGTTCTGGAAGCGGCGGAGCGCGAACTGGCGCTGTTTCCCTATGAAAACGAAAAGACGCAGTCGCTTCGCGCGTGTTTAAGCGCCGGAGAGTATCAGAGCGTCAGTATTATGACAGGTCCGGAGGGCGGCTTTTCCGAAGACGAGGTCGCGTTTGCCGGGCAGAACGGCATGAAGATTTGCTCTCTCGGTCCGCGGATTCTGCGCTGCGAGACAGCGCCGCTTTGCGCGCTGACGGCTGTTTTGTACGCGGCGGGCGCGCTGGATTAGAGTGTGACGGTAAAGGATGAAAAACATGGGTAATACGACAAAATCCAATGTGAAGAATAAGCCGCGCGATCTGACGATCGTCAAGGTCGGCGCAGCGTTTGTGATGATGGTGCTTTCCATGCTCGCAGTGCAGCGGGTGCTGGAGATCTATGCGGTCATGAATACGTTCGACGTTGTCTACCGCGCCAGCCAGATCTGCTGGAAGCTCTGCGCGGTGTTGTGCGTAGCGTCCGCTGCGGCATATGTGCTGCTGCGCGGCAAAAAGTTCCGCGTGGTCTTCCCGTATGTGTTCGTCCTGTCGGCGCTTGTGGGGGCGTGCGCGCTCGATCTGCGCTATTTCTGGACCGAACATGCAACGGCGCTTTACATGGCGCATGCGGCGGTCTACTGCTTGTACATCATCTACTGTCTGTACCGCAGCGAGTTTTTCTGCTTCTCGGTCGCGGCAATTGTCTCCGGTTTCTGCTTCTATTTCTACTCCAAGGGACTCGGACTCAACGCGAGAACGGCTGTTATGGCGGCGGTTGTGGTGCTGGTGCTGGCGGCGGTTGCGCTGCTTGCAAACCGTGCGGCAAAGGACAAAGGCCGCATTTGCCTGTTCGGCAAAAAGCATGCCGTCTTCCCGGTCCGCTTCAACCCGACGGTTCTGTATGTCGCCTGCACGGTGCTGGCGTGCTGCCTGATTGCGTGCCTGCTGCTCGGCTCGGCGCTGTTTGCCTACTACTGCATGTTTGCGGCAATTGCCATCGAGTTGATCGGCGCGGTGTATTACACCTTCCAGCTCAAATAAACCGAAACGACCGGTTCTGTTACCACCTTCCTGTCCATAAGCTGGACGGGAAGGTGATTTTTTGCGTCCGAATCATTCGATGCTTTCAAACGCGCTGCTGCTGACGCTGATTGAGCTGCTGCTGCGCGGCATGACCATGCTTTTTCAGCGCTATCTGGCTGGCGCCGTCGGTGCGGCTGGGCTGGGGCTTTTGCAGTTGGTGCTGACGGTCGGCGGCTTTGCCATGACGCTGGGGCTTTCGGGTCTTCGCGTGACGGCAATGTATCTTTGCGCCGAGGAATACGGCAGACAGAACCCCGGCGGCATGCGCCGCGCAATCGAAAGTTGCCTGAAAACAGGCGCGCTGATCTCGTCGTTGGCAGGGCTGTTGCTGTTTTTCCTGAGCGAGACTGCTGCGGCGCACTGGATTGGAGACGTGCGCGCATCCGGCGCGCTGCGGCTGCTGGGCATATTTTTGCCGGTCAACTGCCTGTGCGCGATTCTTTCGGGCTTTTTTACCGCCTGCGACCGGGTGCGGGAGCTGGTGCGGGTGGAGACGGTCGAACGGGTGGCAGGGCTTTTGCTCACGGCGGTGCTGCTTCGCGCCGGCGCAGGGCAGGACGCGGGAGAGGCTTGCTGCGCGATGGTGCTGGGAAGTTCGCTGGCATGCCTCGGCAGCACGCTTTATCAGCTGCATATGCTCCAAAAGACGTTTGCGCTGGTTCCTGCAGCCGGGAACCGGCGCGGCATGCGCGCACGTATGACAAAGCTCTGTGTGCCGCTGGCGCTGAGCGCCTATCTTCGTTCGGGGCTTGTGACGCTGGAGCAGTTTCTCATTCCCTGGGGGCTTGCGCGCGCCGGTGGATCGGAGGAAGCGTCGATGGCGGCGTATGGAACGATCCACGCGATGGTGTTTCCGATTCTGATGTTCCCAGCGGCGATTTTATACACCGTGGCAGATCTTCTGGTGCCGGAGCTGGCGCGCTGCCGCGCAGAGGAAAATACCGCACGCATACACCATCTGACGGGCACCTGCCTGCGGATGGGGCTGCTGTTCGCGCTTGCTGCGGCATGCCTCATGGGCGCGCTTTCCGGCGGGCTGGGGCAGCTGATCTACAAAAGCGCGGACTGCGGGCATTATCTTCTCGTGTTTGCCCCATCGGTGGTCATGCTCTATCTGGACGCCATGGTCGACGGCATGCTCAAGGGCTTCGGCGAACAGACGGCGTGCGTGCGCTACAATGTTTTCACATCGGTACTGGACGTCGCGCTTTTATACCTGCTGCTGCCGCGCTTCGGCATGATGGCGTACGTGCTGACATTTTATTTTACGCACGCGGTCAATTTCTGGCTCAGTCTTCACAGACTTCTGCGCGTGACGGGCTACCGGCTGGACGGAAAATTTCTGCCGCGCGCCGTCTTCTGCGCGCTCTCGGGGCTTGGCGGGAGCTGCTGTCTGCCGGACGGGGGACTGCTTCCGGCGATGGTTCTGCGGGCAGGATTATTTGCGTCAGTGTTTTTGCTGTTTCTGGAATTCACGGACACCGTTCCGGCACAGGACCGGCAGTGGCTGCAAAAAAGCCTTCGCCTGCGGCGGGGAAAATGCGGTTGACTTTTGCGGGAAAGAATCTTATGATAAGCCTGTAAAACGACAGAAAAAGGAGAGATCATCATGATTTCGTTCCGCAATGACTATTCCGAGGGCGCGCATCCTTCCGTCCTCGAAGCGCTCTCGCGCAGCAATTTTGAAACCACCTGCGGCTACAGCATGGACCCGTTTTGTCGTCATGCGGCGGACACGGTCCGAGAACTGACCGATTGCCCGGATGCGGACGTTCACTTCATCGTGGGCGGCACGCTGGCAAATACCATCGTTATCTCCGCCGCGCTTCGCCCGTGGGAGGGCGTGATTGCCGCAACGACGGGGCACATCAACGTTCACGAGACCGGCGCGATTGAATCGTCCGGGCACAAGGTCTGCGCGATCGAAGCGACGGACGGAAAGCTCACGCCCGCGCTGGTGCGCGAGGTCATGCGCATTCACTGCGACGGCAAGGACGAACACATGGTCCTGCCGCGCATGGTCTATATTTCGGATGCCACCGAACTCGGCACGATCTACACAAAGGCGGAGCTTGCGGCGCTGTACGAGGTGTGTCGGGAGTATGATCTTTACCTGTTCCTCGACGGCGCGCGCCTGCCGGCAGCACTGGTTGCGCAGGGGAACGACCTCGATATTACGGATTTTGGCAAATACTGCGACGCCTTCTACATCGGCGGCACGAAGAACGGGCTTTTATTCGGCGAGGCGGTCGTGATTACAAACGACGCGCTCAAGCCGCATTTCCGCAACATGATCAAGCAGCGCGGCGGCATGTTCGCAAAGGGCTTTTTGTTTGGCGTGCAGTTTGACGCTTATTTCAAAGACGGACTCTGGCTCGACATGGCGCGGCACGCGGTCACACAGGCGCAGCGCATCGCAAAGGCGGCGCAGGAAAAGGGCTATACGCTCTATGCGCAGTCGCCGACCAATCAGGTGTTTGTGGTGCTGAGCCATGAGAAAATCGCGGAGCTGGAAAAGAACTTTGCCTTTGAAGCGTTCGGGCATGTGGATGACGATCATGAGGCAATGCGCTTTGTCTGCTCCTGGGCAACGAAGCCGGAGGCAGTCGACGCGCTGATCGAGAGCCTCTGATGGAGCAGGTGACGCATCCGATCGCGCCGGTCTATGACAAGCAATCGAAAATTCTGATTCTCGGCTCGTTCCCGTCGGTCAAGTCGCGGGAAACTGCGTTTTTCTACGGGCATCCGCAGAACCGGTT
>DPCD01000102.1:12107-12519 GCA_003516765.1 Clostridiales bacterium
GGCATCCGCAGAACCGGTTCTGGCGGGTCGTCAGCGGCGTGCTCGGCGTGCCGTGCCCAAAGACGGTGGAGGAAAAGCGCAGCATGCTGCTGGCAAGCCGGATTGCGCTCTGGGACGTGATTGCGTCGTGCCGCATCGAAGGCTCGAGCGACAGCTCCATCCGCGATGTGGTGCCGACAGATCTGGGAGTCATTCTGCGCGCTGCAAAGATCAAAGCTGTGTTCTGCAACGGACAGACGGCATACCGGCTGTATGAACGCTATCAGCTGGCGCAGACCGGTCTTTCGGCGAAGGTTCTGCCGTCGACGAGTCCGGCAAACGCGGCATACAGCGTGGAACGTTTGACGGAAAGCTGGAGGGTTCTTCTTCCGGCACTTTCCGATTAAAAAATAGAAGCGGCTCCGGCAATTGC
>DPCD01000123.1:0-428 GCA_003516765.1 Clostridiales bacterium
CGCACTGCAAAAAGCGCTTCAAGCTCGGCTCCCGGAGACCAAGCGTCTGTCCGTACTGCGGCGCGAAGCTGGAAGATACCGAACCGGAGAAACAGGCTGAGACAAAGCAGGTGGAAGCTCCTGCCGAAGCGGCAGAGGAAAAAGACGAATAACGAACGAAAAACCCTCCGTATGGCGAGCCATACGGAGGGTTTTGTGTGCAACTTACTGTTTCTTTGCCCAATTTGCCATGCGGTCTTTTCTCGCTTCCATACTGCGAAGCGCGAAGAGAACGGCAAGCATCAAAACCGTGCAGACTGCGAGGGTCACATAGACGTTCTGTACGAAGCCCGCGACGATGAAGCCGACGAACGAAACGCTTGCGACAGTTACGGCATAGGGGAGCTGGGTCGAGACGTGCGTCAGGTGGTTGCACTGCGCACCGGCGG
>DPCD01000123.1:623-1561 GCA_003516765.1 Clostridiales bacterium
ATGATGGTGGTGTCGGAGATGGGCGAGCAGTGGTCGCCGCAGACCGCGCCCGCGCAGCAGGCGGAGATGCCGATGATCAGCAGCGGGCTTTCCGTCGGGAAGACGGCGGTGACGACCGGAATGAGAATGCCGAACGTACCCCACGAGGTGCCGGAGGCGAAGGCGAGCACGCAGGCAACAAGGAAGATAACTGCCGGGAGCATACCGTACAGGAAATCGGAAGCGTAGACCATCAGATCGCGCACATACTCGGCTGCACCGAGGGAGTTGATCATTGCCTTGAGGCTGACGGCGAGCGTCAGAATCAGAATCGGGGAAATCATGGCGATGAAGCCCTTGGGGACGCACTCCATTGCCTGCTGGAAGGTGATCACCTTGCGGGCAACGAGATAGATCACGGTCAGAACCAGCGCGATGATGCCGCCCCAGGGAAGACCGACGAAGGCGTCGGTATTGCCGAAGGCGCCGACAAAGTCGCCGGCAAAATCAGCGCTGCCGGACGTGTCCACGCCAAAGAAGCCGCCAACGTAGAGCATGCCGATGGTGCAGGTGATGATCAGAACGACGACCGGGAGAATGAGGTCAAGCAGATGTCCCTTGGGGTTAATGACCTCGCCCTCCTCGCTTTCCAGCGCGGAAAGGTCGCCGGAGGATGCTTTCTTTTCATACTGCTTCATGGGACCATAGTCGAACTTCATCAGGATGATGGCAATGATGAAGACGAAGGTCATGAGAGAATACAGGTTATAGGGAATGGCGCGGATGAAAAGCTCAATGCCGCTCATGCCGGTGTTGAGTCCTTCTGCGGTCGAGGAGACAGCGGCTGCCCAGGAGGAGATCGGCGCAATCATGCACACGGGAGCCGCAGTGGCGTTAATCAGATAGGCAAGCTTCGGGCGGGAAATCTTATGACCGTCCGTGACCGGGCGCATGACGGA
>DPCD01000123.1:1819-7168 GCA_003516765.1 Clostridiales bacterium
ACGGAGCCGACGGTCAGGCAGTTAAAATAGTCGTCGATGAAAATGAGAACGCCGAGGATGAATGTTGCAAACTGCGCGCCTGCGTGTGTTTTGATGTGGGTTTCCGCCCAGCGGCCGAAAGCAGCCGAGCCGCCCGCAGCGTTGACCAGCGCGACGATGATGCCGAGCAGGACGAGAAACAGGAAAATGCCGGCGTTATCTGCGATGGCAGCGATCAGACCTTCGTTGACGACGGCATCGAGTGCGGCGACGGGGGCGAAGTTCGTGGTGAACAGCGCCCCGACGACGACGCCGATGAACAGCGAGCTGTATGCTTCCTTGCTGACCAGCGCCAGAACGATGGCAATGACGGGCGGCAGCAGCGACCATGCCGTCTCGGCAAGGGATTTGCCGTTGGCGCACTGGATTGCCGCAGCGACGACCAGTACGAGCATCGCCGCAATGACGATGATG
Source organism: Clostridiales bacterium (assembly GCA_003516765.1). Taxonomy (GTDB): domain Bacteria; phylum Bacillota; class Clostridia; order Oscillospirales; family Oscillospiraceae; genus CAG-170. The sequence continues at coordinate 2,273 of DPCD01000123.1, forward strand.
CGCACAAGCGCATGCGAGGTGTTCTTCTTCATGGTTTTGTCTCCTTCACAAAACAAAAAAATGCGTCATGACAGCATCATGACGCAACAGAAAAACCTGTAAAGACGACATGACAGCGCTCCGCTTTCGCGACAGTCCGCAGGATATTCTCCTGCGTCCCAGACCGGCGCCCGCAGGAACGGCATCGCCCATCTTCGGCGCGCAGCCCTTTTGCGTCCCCGGTTCCTGCCGGATTACGGACGCGACTCATGCTGTGCGCAACCTCTATCACAACTGCCTCCTATTATACAGAGCCGGAGAATCTTGTCAAGTCTTAACGGAAACTTTCTGCAAAAATATACACAATATGCAGAAACTGTGCGAGCGGGCGCGGTCCGTGTCAAACGGGCGTGCGGACGCATACGATGGGCTGAGGAGGAGTTCGCAATGTTTGTGTATGATTTCTCGTTCCGCTCTCTGACAGCTGCGCAGGACGGGCGGAGCGTTTTGCAGAACGCAGGTGTTTTTTCGCAGCTTGCGCGCGCGCCGAAACAGATTGCTGAGCAGGGCTGCGGGTATGTACTGGAGGTAGACGGTCCGGACGGCGCAGATGCGCTGACGCTGTTTTTGTCGAGCGGCGTGCGCTTCCGCCGGGTGTTCCGGCAGTTTGATAACGGCTTTGTGGAGGAGGCGGGTCATGATCTATTTTGACGCGGCAGCAACGACGCTGCAAAAGCCGTCGCAGGTGAAAAAGGCGCTGTTATACGCGATGGACCATTATGCAAGCCCCGGACGCGGCGGACATAGACCGGCAATGCTCGCTTCCGACGCGGTCTATGCCTGCCGGCAGGAGCTGGCAGCGCTTTTTGAGGCAAAGCCGGAGGACATTGTATTCACCATGAACGCCACGCATGCGCTGAACCTTGCCATCCGGTCTCTGGTGTCAGCGGGCGATGAGGTCGTGATTTCGGGCTTTGAGCATAATGCGGTGTGGAGACCGCTCAATCAGATCGGCGCGGATGTCCGCATTGCCGGACGGCGGCTGTTCGACCCGGACGATACGATCGAGGGCTTCCGCGCGGCAATCACAGAGAACACGAAGGCGGTTGTCTGCACGCACGTGTCGAACGTGTTCGGCTATGTTCTACCGGTGGAGGAAATTGCGGCTCTGTGCCGCGAGCGGGAGGTGCCGCTGATTCTCGATTGCTCGCAGTCGGCAGGGATTCTGCCGGTGTCTCTGAGAAAGCTTCCTGCGGCGTTTTTGTGCATGCCGGGGCACAAGTCGCTCTACGGTCCGCAGGGGACGGGCGTTCTGGTCTGCGGGCATGCACTCAGCCCCCTGCTCGCCGGCGGGACGGGGAGCCTGTCCGAGCGCGCGCAGATGCCGGAGTTTACGCCTGACGCGGGCGAGGCAGGTACGCACAATGTGCCGGGCATCTGCGCGCTGCACGAGGGCGTACGGTTTGTCAGAAGCGTGGGGCTTTCGCAGATTGCCGCGCACGAAAAGATGCTCGCGCAGCTTTTGATTGCCGAGCTGGAAGCGATGCCGGGCGTGCGGGTCTTTCATGGAGCGGCGCAGACCGGCGTGGTGTCGTTTCTGCTCGAACGGGAGGATGTGGAGAAAACCGCTGCCAGACTTTCCCGGCAGGGCTTTGCGCTTCGCGCGGGGCTTCACTGCGCGCCGCTGGCGCACGAGTCGGCAGGGACGCTGCAATCCGGCACCGTTCGAGCCGGTTTCTCTGTTTTCAACACCGCACGCGAGGTGCGCGAGCTTGTCCGCGCCCTGTCTTGCTGAGAGAACTTCATTTTTTCCGCTTCGCCACTTGCACTGCGCGCCGATTTGGAGTATAATCACAATAATTATAAGTATCAGCAGGAGTGGCATCTATGACCGCGATACGCACATTTTTTCAGGAATTCTGGAACCGTATCCCCCAGATCGGGGTTAACGATATTATTGATATTTTAATTGTTGCATTTCTGTTCTACACCGTCATGCGCCTGATTCGCTCGACAAGCGCGGCGCGCATAGCAAGAAGCATTCTGCTTCTGCTGGTGGTGACGGGTCTGACGGAAATCTTCAAGCTCTACACGCTCAACTGGATTCTCAGTAAGATTCTGGAGATTGGCGTCATTGCGCTTGTCATCATGTTCCAGCCGGAGCTGCGGCGGATGCTCGAGCGCTTTGGCGGCAGATTCTTCTCGAACCTGATCAGCAGCAGCGGCTCTGCTTCTCCCGAACAGCAGGCAATCGAGGCGACCGTCGCTGCGTGCGAGGTCATGTCGAAGGAAAAGGTCGGCGCGCTTCTGATCTTCGAGCGCAGCATGCCGCTTGACGAATATTTCAAGACCGGCACGATCATCGACGCCAAGGTCACGGATCAGCTGCTGCGGAACCTGTTTTTCAAGAACTCTCCGCTGCACGACGGCGCCGTGATTGTCCGCGGAAGCCGCGTGGCAGCGGCAGGCTGCGTGATGCCGCTGTCTGAAAACACGCATCTTCCCGGCGGCATCGGCACGCGCCACCGCGCGGGCATCGGCACGAGCGAGGTCTCCGACGCCGTGGTCGTGATCGTCTCGGAGGAGACGGGCACCATCTCGGTTGCCATCGGCGGCATGCTCAAGCGCCACCTTGCGCCGCAGACGCTCGGAAAGCTCCTGACGAACGAGCTGATTTCGGAGCCGGAGACCAAGAGCAGTCCGGTGAAGAGCTGGTTTATGAGCCATTTCAAAACGAGGCAGGAACAAAATGAAAAGAAGTAAACTCATTACCATGGCGATTTCCCTGCTGGCGGCAATCTGTCTGTGGGCATATGTGGTGACGGTGGTGAATCCCGACGGCGACACCATCATCTCCGGTATTCCCGTGACGTTTTCCGGGCAGGAGGTTCTGCGTGAGGACCAGCAGCTCGTCATCAAGGGCGACTATACCGACATGGTGAGCGTGCATTTCTACGGAAAGAATGCCGATCTCAAGAAGCTCGAACAGTATAAGGATGAAATCTCCGCTGTGGTGGATGTGTCCAAGGTCCGCAGCGCGAAGGAATACCAGCTGACCTATCAGCTGACGCTTCCGAACGCTGTGCAGGCATCTGCGGTGCAGGATACGGACCGCAATCCGTCCGTCATCACCATTCAGGTGGAAAAGCTCGCGCGGCGCGAGATTGAGGTGCGCGGCGATTTTACGGGCGTCGAGGTGGCAGATGGGTATCTGCTGGAATCGACGAGCTTTGACTACGACACCGTGACGGTGGAAGGACCCGAGTCCATCGTATCGACGATTTCCTGCGCGCAGATCGTCATGAGCCGGACGAATGTGGATAAGAACATCACCGAAAGTGTCGACTATACGCTTGTGGACGCCGACGGCAACGAGGTCGACACGACGGACCTGACGACGGACGTTGATACCATCGAGGTCGAGCTCGACGTGGTCAAGTACAAGCAGGTGCCGCTTTCCGTGAACTTCATTGACGGCGGCGGCGCAACCGGCGCGGATGCTGATGTGGATATTGACCCGAAGTCCATCACGCTCGCGGGCGACGCGACGGTCCTGGACAGCGTGAACACGATTGTCCTCGGAAACGTCGATCTCGGTGCGACGGATAACAACGCCGTTTTGTCGTTCGACATCAAGATTCCGAACGATGCGAAGAACGTGTCCGGTGAAGAATCCGCGACCGTGACCATCAAGATCAAAAACAAGCGGACGAAGGTTATCGGCGCGACAAACATTGCCTTTATCAACACCCCCGACGGCTTTGATGCCAGAAGCATCACGCAGCTGGTGCAGACGACCGTGCGTGCCTCGAACAACGAAATCGATAGGATCGCGGCAAATAACCTGCGCGTGGTGGCGGACCTTTCGGAATATACGCAGGCAGGCACCTATCAGGTCCCCGTGACCATCTACATTGACGGCTACCCTGACGCGGGCGTCATCGGCGACGATTACAAGATCGTCGTGGTCCTCGAAGCGGTAGAGTAAAAAACTTGACACGAGAAAGCCGCAATCCGGCGAAAAATACGAACTGGAGATGTTACCGTGATAAAAAGCATGACCGGCTACGGAAGAGCCGTACAGACCTTTGAAAACCGCGAAATTACCGTAGAAATCCGCTCGGTCAACAACCGATATCTCGACTGCAGCGTCAAGCTGCCGCGCGTTTTCGGCTTTGCCGAGGACAGCGTGAAGGCAAAGGTCAAGGAGGAAATTTCGCGCGGCAAGGTCGATGTGTTCATCAGCGTCAACGTCACTGCCGGAAGCGATATGAAGATCTCGCTCAACCGCCCGGTTCTGGAGGGGTATCTTTCGGCAATGAAAACCATTGCGAAGGACTACGAGGTAAAAGACGACATTTCCGTTTCCAGTCTCACGCGCTTTTCCGATATCTTTGTCGTCGAGAAGCAGGAGGAGGACGAGCAGCAGGCGACGCAGGAGATTCTTTCGGTCGTTTCGCAGGCGCTGTCCAAATTCTCTGCGATGCGCACGCTCGAGGGCGCGGCGCTGGAGCAGGATTTGAGAAGCCGGGCAAAGACGGTTTTGGCTCTGGTGGAGAAGGTCGAGGCGAGAAGCCCTGTAACGCTTGTCGAGTACCGCAGCCGTCTGACGCAGAAGATGCAGGAGGTTCTGCAGAACACCAACATCGACGAAGGGCGCATTCTACAGGAGGCTGCCATTTACGCGGACAAGATTGCCGTTGACGAGGAGACGGTCCGGTTAAGGAGCCATCTGTCGCAGCTGGGCGCCATGCTCACAGCCGGCGGCGCCATCGGCAGAAAGCTCGACTTTTTGCTGCAGGAGTTTAACCGCGAGGCAAACACCATTGGCTCGAAGGGCAACGATCTCGAGCAGGCGAGAACGGTGGTCGAAATCAAGGCGGAGCTGGAAAAAATCCGCGAGCAGACGCAGAACAT
>DPCD01000123.1:7440-7629 GCA_003516765.1 Clostridiales bacterium
GGAAGCACGGTCTGCGCCGAGCGCGTGCTTGCGGTGATTGCGCCGGAGTCTGCCCCGATCAAAAGACTGATTCAGGAGGCGCGCGAGCGCGGCATGCTCATTGACGCCTCGTTCGGAAGAAAGACAAAGTCGGTGCTTTTGATGGACACCGACCATGTCCTTCTCTCGTCCGTCTCGCCGGAGATTTTG